>NZ_JBSICH010000033.1:0-141301 GCF_053613315.1 Streptomyces sp. JK94
GGTCCTGACGCCGACGCCGGGCATCGACGTCAGGACCGGGGAAAGAGGGTGGGCCTCCAGCAGGGCGTTGATCTGGGCTTCCAGAGCCCGGCGCTGGGTGTGGACGGCGGCGAGCGAGGCGGCCAGGGAGGGCACGACGATGTCGAGGGTGCCGGTGCCGGGCACGACGACGGTCTGCTCGTCGAGCGCGGCGAAGACGTCGTCGATCAGCCGGACGGCCATGCGTGGGGCTTTCGGTCGGATCAGGTCGACGAGTCTGCGGCGGCCGGCCTTGCGCAGGGCGGACGGGGAGCCGTAGCGCTCCAGCAGCCAGGTGACGGCCTGGTGGTCCAGGCGCGGGCCCAGGACGCGTTCAAGGCTGGGGTGGAACTGGGTGAGCAGGCCGCGTATCCGGTTGGAGGTGCGGGTGGCCTCGGCTGCGAGGTCCTGGTCGAAGCCGACGAGGACCGTGAGTTCGGCGGTGATCTCGTCGGTCAGTTCCAGGGACCGCAGGGTGTGCGGCATGGTGCGGGCCGCGTCCGCGATCACCGCGGCGTCCCTGGCGTCGGTCTTGGCCTCGCCCGGGTAGAGATCGGCGATCCGGCGCATCGCCAGTCCGGGCAGGTAGGCGACCTTGCAGCCCGCGTCCCGGGCCACGGTCAGGGGCAGGGCACCGATCGAGGCGGGCTGGTCCACGATCACCAGGACGGTGCCGAACTTCGCGGCCAGCTTGTCGAAGACGGCCCGCAGCTTCGGCTCGCTGTTGGGCAGCTGCTTGTCGAAGACCTTCTTCCCGGCCGGGGTGAGGCCGTGGCCGTGGTGAGTGGTCTTGCCGACGTCCAGGCCCAGGAACACGCCCACGTCTTCGGTGTCGAACATCGCGCCCTTCTCGGGGTGTCGAACGTGCCGGCCTCGGCAGTGGTGTCGTACTCGCGCATCCACGTTATGCAGACCTGCCGTCCGCGAACTGCCCGGCGTTGCGCCGGACCGGACGGTGGCCGGACCTCTGATCAGCGTCTCCGACGGCACCTCCCGGGCCCGGTGACACCACCCCCCAGGTCATCCGTCCGACAGGGGGCAAAAGTCATGCCGGACCCGGAGGCCAGCGGCCCCGTTGCGGGACCGCGGAAAACATAACGGGGGCGATGGGGCCGGAGGGTGCGGAATCACTCGGTGGGTGCTGGACGCAAGCGGCGCCGGTACGCGGCCGGGGCGGTGCGGAGGGCCCTGCCGGCGGCGCGGCGCATGGCCTCCGGGGGGTCCGGAGGACGTACTGAGCGGTTGGTAACGTGCGGAGCATGACAACTGCCGCCCTCGACCCACGCGCCGGCCGCCGCTGCCACAACGCGCTCAACACGCTGCACTCGACGCACTACTTCTCGCCCGACCTGGGCCGGGAACTGGGTGCCGTCGGGATCACCGACCCCCGGGCCGTGAATTTCGCGGCACGCGCCGCCGCGCTGGGACCGGTCGGCGCCGGCGCGGTGACGGCGACCTTCTACAACTACAAGCACGACCTCGTCGCCCGGCACGTGCCGGCGGTGTGGGAGACCGCCGCGCCGCAGCAGGTACTGGCCGCCCGCCTGCGTGCCGTGGACGCGACGCTGCGCCGGCTGCTGGGCGAGGAGACCGTGGCCTCCCCGGAGATGTCGGAGGCGGCCGGGCTGGCGCTGCGCGCCGCCGAGGGCTGCACGCGCTGCGCCCGCCCGTTGTACTCGGCCCACGCCGACCTGCCCGTGCCGAAGGCTCCGCACCTGGCCTACTGGCACGCGGCGACCCTGCTGCGCGAGCACCGGGGCGACGGCCACCTCGCCGTGCTGGCGGCCGCGGGCCTCGACGGCCTGGAGGCGCTGGTGACGCACACCGCGACCGGCAAGGGCATGGCGCCGAAGTGGGTCCTCAGCACCCGTGGCTGGACCCGCCGGGAGTGGAACGCGGCGGCGGACCGGCTGCGCGGGCGCGGGCTGATCGACGAGGCCGGAGAGCTGACCGGGGCGGGCGCGGCGCTGCGCGACGACATCGAGCGGGAGACGGACCGGCTGGACGCCGCCCCCTACGCGCACCTGGGCGCGGAGGGCGTGGCGCGGCTGACGGGACTCGCAACGGCGTTCGCGCGTACGGCACTCGGCGCGGGCGCCTTCCCCGCGGACCTGCTCGGGAAGGCGTGAACGCCGGTCCGGACACGCGGCGGGGCATGTCCGGCCGCCGACGAGGTACCCGTACTGTCCCGGCCGGAGGGGCCGGGAGAGGAAAGGGGCTGTTCGTGTTCCGTGCCATTGCAGACGTCCTGCGCCAGATCGGTGGCGCCATCGCCACCGTCGTGACGCTTCCGTTCCGGGCCCTGGCCCGGCTCTTCGGCGGAGCCTCGTCCTCCACCCGCAGCCGCAGGGTCTGACCACGGACCCGGTACCGGCGGTCCCGACCCGGCCCAGGTGGCGCCCTGATCCCCGATCTGCGGCGCCACCTGCCACAATTGCCGCGCAACCTCTGTGAGAAGGCGGTACGGGATCGTGACGACACCCGGGTCCAGCGCGTCCAGCGACGTGAGGTCCATCGAGAGCAGGATCGCCGAGGAGCTCGGCGTACGGGAGCGGCAGGTGCGGGCCGCGGTGGAGCTGCTCGACGGCGGCTCGACGGTGCCCTTCATCGCCCGCTACCGCAAGGAAGCGACCGAGATGCTCGACGACGCGCAGCTGCGCACGCTCGAGGAGCGGCTGCGCTATCTGCGGGAGCTGGAGGACCGCCGCACGGCGATCCTCGACTCGGTGCGCGAGCAGGGCAAGCTCACCGAGGAGCTGGAGGCGCGCATCCGCGACGCGGAGACCAAGGCGCGCCTGGAGGACATCTACCTGCCGTTCAAGCCCAAGCGGCGTACGAAGGCGCAGATCGCGCGGGAGGCGGGCCTGGAGCCGCTGGCCGAGGGCCTGCTGGGCGACCCGTCGGTGGACCCGCTCGCCGCGGCGTCCGCCTTCGTCGACGCCGACAGGGGTGTGGCCGATCCGCAGGCCGCCCTGGACGGGGCGCGCTCGATTCTCACGGAACGGTTCTCCGAGGACGCCGACCTGATCGGCGAGCTGCGCGAGCGGATGTGGGGTCGCGGGCGGCTCGCCGCCAAGGTGAAGGAGGGCAAGGAGGAGGCCGGCGCCAAGTTCGCCGACTACTTCGACTTCGCCGAGCCGTTCACCGACCTGCCCTCGCACCGGGTCCTCGCGATGCTCCGCGGTGAGAAGGAGGGCGTCCTCGATCTCGTCCTGGAGCCCGAGGAGGCCACCGACGGCCCGTCGTCCTACGAGGGGATCGTGGCGAGCCGGTTCGGGATCGCCCACCGCGGCCGGCCGGGTGACAAGTGGCTCGCGGACACCGTCCGCTGGGCCTGGCGCACCCGCATCCTGGTGCACCTCGGCATCGACCTGAGGCTGCGGCTGCGCACGGCCGCCGAGGACGAGGCGGTGAACGTCTTCGCCGCCAACCTGCGCGACCTGCTGCTGGCCGCGCCGGCGGGCACCCGTGCGACGCTCGGCCTGGACCCGGGTTTCCGTACGGGCGTGAAGGTCGCCGTGGTCGACGCGACCGGCAAGGTCGTGGCCACGGACGTGATCCACCCGCACGTCCCGGCCAACCGCTGGGACGAGGCGATCGCCAGGCTGGCGCGGCTCGCCCGGGAGCACGCGGTCGAGCTGGTGGCCATCGGCAACGGTACGGCGTCCCGCGAGACCGACAAGCTCGCCGGCGAACTCATCGCCAGGCACCCGGAGCTGAAGCTCACCAAGGTGATGGTGTCCGAGGCGGGCGCCTCCGTGTACTCCGCCTCCGCCTTCGCCTCCCAGGAACTGCCGGACATGGACGTCTCGCTGCGCGGCGCGGTGTCGATCGCCCGCCGGCTGCAGGACCCGCTGGCCGAGCTGGTGAAGATCGACCCGAAGTCGATCGGGGTCGGCCAGTACCAGCACGACCTGTCCGAGGTGAAGCTGTCCCGCTCCCTGGACGCGGTGGTGGAGGACTGTGTGAACGGCGTGGGCGTGGACGTCAACACGGCGTCGGCCCCCCTGCTCTCCCGGGTGTCCGGCATCACCTCGGGGCTGGCCGAGAACATCGTCGCGCACCGGGACGGCAACGGGCCGTTCACGTCGCGGACCGAGCTGAAGAAGGTGTCGCGGCTCGGCCCGAAGGCCTACGAGCAGTGCGCGGGCTTCCTGCGGATCAGGGGCGGCAGCGACCCGCTGGACGCCTCCAGCGTGCACCCCGAGGCGTACCCCGTGGTGCGCCGGATGGTGAAGACCGCCGGGCAGGAGGTGGCCGGCCTGATCGGCAACACGTCCGTGCTGCGCTCGCTGAAGCCGGCGGACTTCGTGGACGAGGCGTTCGGTCTGCCGACGGTCACCGACATTCTCAAAGAGCTGGAGAAGCCCGGACGCGACCCGCGGCCGGCGTTCCGGACGGCCACCTTCAAGGAGGGCGTGGAGAAGATCTCCGACCTGTCCTCCGGGATGGTGCTGGAGGGTGTCGTGACGAACGTCGCGGCGTTCGGGGCGTTCGTGGACGTCGGCGTGCACCAGGACGGCCTGGTGCACGTGTCCGCGATGTCGAAGAACTTCGTGAAGGACCCGCGGGACGTGGTGAAGCCCGGCGACATCGTGCGCGTGAAGGTGATGGACGTCGACATCCCGCGCAAGCGGATCTCGTTGACGCTGCGGCTGGACGACGAAGCCGCTCCGCAGGGCGAGCAGAAGCGGGAGCGCGGGGGACGGCCGCCCAAGCAGCGGCAGCAGCGTCAGCCCGCCGGAGGGAAGAGCCGGCCGGCATCGGCCGGGTCCGCTTCCGCCGACGGGGCGATGGCCGACGCGCTGCGGCGGGCCGGGCTGGCGTAGGCGCTCGGCGTGCTGGCGTAGGCGCTCGACGTGGTGGTGGGGGCGGGGGCGGGCTGGGTCACGCCGGCGCCTCCGTCACCTTGCCGTCCGCCACCTCCAGGCGGCGGGTCACGCGCACCGAGTCCAGCATGCGCCGGTCGTGGGTGATCAGCAGGAGCGTTCCCTCGTAGGCGTCCAGAGCCGATTCCAGCTGCTCGATGGCCGGCAGGTCCAGGTGGTTGGTCGGCTCGTCCAGGACGAGGAGGTTCACGCCCCTGCCCTGGAGCAGGGCCAGCGCGGCCCTCGTGCGCTCGCCCGGGGAGAGGGTCGACGCCGGGCGTACGACGTGGTCCGCCTTGAGCCCGAACTTGGCCAGGAGGGTGCGGATCTCGGCCGGTTCGGTCTCCGGGGCCGCCGTGCGGAAGGCGTCGAGCAGGGCCTCCCGACCGTAGAACAGCTTGCGGGCCTGGTCGACCTCGCCGAGCAGGACCCCGGAGCCGAGGGCCGCGTGTCCGGCGTCGAGCGGGACGCGGCCCAGAAGGGCGGCGAGCAGCGTGGACTTGCCCGTGCCGTTGGCTCCCGTCACCGCCACCCGGTCCGCCCAGTCGACCTGGAGGGAGACCGGGCCGAGGACGAAGTCGCCCCGGCGGACCTCGGCGTCGCGCAGGGTGGCCACCACCGCGCCCGAGCGGGGCGCCGAGGCGATCTCCATGCGCAGGTCCCACTCCTTGCGCGGTTCCTCGACGACGTCCAGGCGCTCGATCATGCGCTGGGTCTGGCGGGCCTTGGCGGCCTGCTTCTCGCTGGCCTCGCTGCGGAACTTGCGGCCGATCTTGTCGTTGTCGCTCGCCTTGCGCCGGGCGTTCTTCACGCCCTTGTCCATCCAGGTGCGCTGCATCTGGGCCCGGTCCTGGAGGGCCGTGCGCTTGTCGGCGTACTCCTCGTACTCGTCGCGGGCGTGCCGGCGGGCCACCTCGCGTTCCTCCAGGTACGCCTCGTAGCCGCCGCCGTAGAGGTTGATCTGCCGCTGGGCGAGGTCGAGTTCGAGGACCTTGGTGACGGTGCGGGCGAGGAACTCGCGGTCGTGGCTGACGACGACGGTGCCGGCCCGCAGGCCGGACACGAAGCGTTCGAGGCGTTCCAGACCGTCCAGGTCGAGGTCGTTGGTGGGCTCGTCCAGGAGGAAGACGTCGTAGCGGGACAGGAGGAGGGAGGCGAGGCCGGCCCGTGCCGCCTGGCCGCCGGACAGCGATGTCATCGGCTGGTCCAGGTCCACCGTCAGGCCCAGCGCTCCGGCGGTCTCCTCGGCGCGGTCGTCGAGGTCGGCGCCGCCCAGCGCGAGCCAGCGCTCCAGGCCGGTCGCGTAGGCGTCGTCGGCGCCGGGCGCGCCGTCGACCAGCGCCTGGGTGGCCTCGTCCATGGCGCTCTGGGCCTCGGTGACGCCGGTGCGGCGGGCCAGGAAGGCGCGGACCGTCTCACCGGGCCGGCGCTCCGGCTCCTGCGGGAGGTGGCCGACGGTGGCGGTCGGCGGGGACAGACGCAGTTCGCCCTGTTCCGGCGCGGTCAGCCCGGCGAGCATCCGCAGGAGGGTGGACTTGCCCGCGCCGTTGGCCCCGACGAGTCCGATCACGTCGCCGGGGGCGACGACGAGGTCGAGCCCGGTGAACAGGGAGCGGTCGCCGTGGCCGGCGGCGAGGTTCTTGGCGACGAGGGTGGCAGTCATCAGACCGTCGATCCTAGCGGCGGTCCGCGTCCCGTTCGGCCGGGTTCCCCGTGCGTCACCGCCGCCGCCCGTACGCGCCCCGGTGCCCGCGTCACCAGGCAGGGCGCCCCCTGCACCGTCCTGGTCCCGGTGCCTGCGGGGCACGGAGGCGGAACAGCGGAGGACGTCCGTCGACACCAAGTCCACGAAGTCCACGCAGTAGAGGGGGTGGGCCTGGTGGGCGCCGCCGGCGAGGACTCCCTTGGCCCGCATCGCCGGGGCCGGCCCGAAGACCGCGTACCCGACAGCCACGCGGTGCGTCTTCCCGGCGCGGGGCGGGTCTGTCACGGCGGGACGTGTTCGACTACGGTCCCCGTGTGGAACGCGGACGAGGTGACGACATCGTCGTCGTCGGCGGCGGGGTGATCGGGCTGACGACGGCCGTCGTTCTCGCCGAGCGCGGGCGGCGGGTACGGCTGTGGACGCGGGAGCCCGTCGAGCAGACCACCTCGGCGGTCGCGGGCGCGCTGTGGTGGCCGTACCGCGTCGAGCCGGTCGCCCTGGCGCGTGCGTGGGCGCTGCGCTCGCTCGACGTGTACGAGGACCTGGCGGTGCGGCCCGAGGAGAGCGGCGTCCGCATGGCCGAGGGGGTGCTGGGCGAGACCGGCCTGGACGCGGTGGACACGTGGGCGGCGGCGCGGCTGCCGGGGCTGCGGGCGGCGACCGCGCGGGAGTACGGCGGCACGGGGCTGTGGGCGCGTCTGCCGCTCATCGACATGTCGACTCACCTGGCGTATCTGCGGGCGCGGTTGGTGGCGGCGGGCGGCGTGGTGGAGACCCGCGCGGTGACCGCTCTGGCGGAGGCCGGGGCGCCGGTGGTCGTCAACTGCACGGGGCTGGGGGCCCGGAAGCTGGTGCCGGACGCATCGGTGCGTCCGGTGCGCGGACAGCTGGTCGTCGTGGAGAACCCCGGCATCCGGACCTGGATGGTCTCCACCGACCCCGTCTCCGGGGAGATGGCGTACTTCTTCCCGCACCCCGGCCGGCTGGTCCTCGGCGGCACGGCGGAGGAGGACGCCTGGTCGCCCGAGCCGGACCCCGCGGTCGCGGACGCGATCGTGCGGCGGTGCGCGGCGCTGCGCCCCGAGATAGCCGGGGCGCGGGTCCTGGGCCACCTGGTGGGGCTGCGCCCGGCACGGGAGGCGGTACGGCTGGAGCGCGAGGCGCTGCCGGACGGGAGGCTGCTGGTGCACAACTACGGGCACGGCGGCGGGGGCGCCACCGTGGCCTGGGGCTGTGCACGGGAGGCCGCCGACCTGGCCTCCCGCTGACCATCGACAGCGGACAGCGGACAGCGGACAGCGGACTATGGGCTATGGGCTGTGCGGGCTGCGGGCTGCGGGCTGCGGGCTGCGGGCTGCGGGCTGCGGGCTGCGCAGTGTCGTTCGGCGCTGACGGTGGAGGGCCGGCACGCGTGTGCGTGCCGGCCCTCCACCGGTCCCTGACTCCCGGCCGGCCCCCGCCGCCGGGGAGCGGCCCCGGCGTTCGGGTCAGTGGCGCTCGGCGACCGGCCCGGCGGTGCCTGCCGACCGGGTCAGTGGTGCTTGCCGATCGGGTCGCCCTCCACGTCCGTGCCGGGACCGGGGCCGATGCGGATCTCGAAGTCGCCCTCGTACTGCTTGTGGCCCTCGACGACGGCCAGCTCCACGGCTTCGGAGGCCATCTCGCCGCGCACGATCAGGGGGTCGCGGCGCAGATCGCGCATGAGGGCGACGCACATGCCGATCATCACGACGACGAAGGGTGCCGCCGCGAGGATCGTGAGGTTCTGCAGACCGGTCAGCGCGTCTCCCCCGCCGCTGCCGACCAGGAGCATGATGGCGGCGACCGCTCCGGTCACCACGCCCCAGAACACCACCACCCAACGGCTGGGTTCCAGCGCGCCCTTCTGCGAGAGGGTGCCCATCACGATGGAGGCCGCGTCGGCGCCCGACACGAAGAAGATGGCGACGAGGATCATCACCAGCAGGCTGGTGACGGTGGCGATGGGGTACTCCTGGAGCACGGCGAAGAGCCGGCCCTCCGGCGTGGTCTCGTCGCCGAGCCGGTTCTGCTCCTGGAGCCGCATCGCCGAACCGCCGAAGATCGCGAACCAGATCAGGCTGACGGTGCTGGGGACGAGGATGACACCGCCGATGAACTGACGGATGGTCCGGCCCCGGCTGATGCGGGCGATGAACATACCGACGAAGGGTGTCCAGGAGATCCACCACGCCCAGTAGAAGACGGTCCAGCTGCTCAGCCAGTCCGCCACGCCCTCGCCGCCGCTGATCTCCGTGCGGCCGGCCATCTCGGGCAGGTCGCCGAGGTAGGTGAAGACCGAGGTCGGCAGCAGGTCGAGGATGAGGATGGTCGGACCCGCGGCGAAGACGAACACCACGAGGAGCAGGGCCAGCACCATGTTGGTGTTGGACAGCCACTGGATGCCCTTCTCGACACCGGAGATCGCGGAGGCCACGAACGCCACGGTCAGCACCGCGATGATGCCGACCAGCAGGCCGCTGCTCACCTTGTCCATCCAGTCGAGCTTCTCGATGCCGGAGCCGATCTGCAGGGCGCCGAGGCCGAGCGAGGCGGCGGAGCCGAAGACCGTCGCGATGATGGCCAGGATGTCGATGACCCGGCCGCTGACGCCGTTGGCGTGCTTCTCGCCGATGAGCGGGGTGAACACGGCGCTGATGGTCTGGCGGCGCCGCCTGCGGAAGGTGCTGTAGGCGATGCCGAGGCCGACCACCGCGTAGATCGCCCACGGGTGGAGGGTCCAGTGGAACAGGGTGGTGGCCATGGCCGTCGCCATGCGGTCACCGGTGTCGGCGGGGCTGGTGCCCGGCGGAGCGGTGTCGAAGTGCGCCAGCGGCTCGCTGACGCCCCAGAACATCAGACCGATGCCCATGCCCGCACTGAACATCATGGCGACCCAGGACACCGTGCGGAACTCGGGTTTCTCGCCCTCGGCACCGAGGTGGATGCGGCCGTAGCGGCTGGCCGCGAGCCAGAGGGCGAAGACGACGAATCCGGAGGCGGCCAGCACGAACGCCCAGCCGCCGTTGTGCATCAGGCCGCCGAGCATGGTGTCCGAAGCGTTCTCCAACGAGTCGGTGCCGGCGGCTCCCCAGATGACGAAGGCGAGGGTCAGGACGGCTGTGACGCCGAACACGATCCAGTCGGTACGGGGCTTGTGCTCCTGCCCCGGGAGGCCCGCTTCCGAGCCCGGCAGCGCACCTCTTTCCTGATGGTCCTTGTCGCTTGGTCGGTCCTGCGTCACAGGTGGCACCTTTCAAGTCGGTGAGGCTGGAAACAATCCTCCGCTACGCCCTTACCACGTGCGACGCAGAACTCACCTCTTGAGCAGCGGGTATCGGGTTCACCCGCCGTCAGGTGGTACGTCGCCCGCTCGTTCACGAGCAGCGGCACGAGGGCACGCAGTGGCTGGCACAGCGGTACGTAGGCGCCCTCCTCCCCGGTCCGGCGCGCTTGTACACCGTGGAGAGCCAGTTCGTCCCCGATCTCCTCGTACCGGGCGGGGCCGAGCCGGTGGCCGCAGGGCGGCTCCTGGATCACCTCTCCGGCTTCGGGCGGCTCGTTGTCCGCGCCGCCCGGGCACACGGGCCCGGTGTCGGCCAGGCCGGACCACCGGGCCGCTTCGGTGGCCGCCTCGATGCGTGCGCGTCGCTGGTCCGCGTGGTGAAGCAGGCCCTTCAGGGCCGCGAGCCGGGAATCCACCCGGCGCCGGTTGTCCGGGGCGTCGTCCGCGCCCTCTGCGTCCGTGAGGGCGTCGACGCGGCTCTCGATGAGCAGGCCGACCGACTGCTTCACGCCGCACGTGTTCCGCAGGATGCGCTCCTGGCCGTCTCCGGCGGTCCGCCTGACCGGGACGAGGTGCCCTGGAGATCGACCCGCTCCGGACCGCCCGTTCGCCGGTACCGATCGAGGCCACACGGGCCCCGCAGGCCCGCACGTTGCGGGTTACCCACCTCGTGGGCCTGTTCCGATACGGATCGGTCTGTTCAGATGCAGATCACGATCTTTCCTCGGGTGCGTCCGCGCTCGGCGCGCGCGTGGGCGTCGGCGATCCGCTCCAGGGGGAAGGCCTGGTCGACACGGGGCGTGTAGCGGCCTTGCCGGCCCAGTTCCGCCGCCGCGGACAGGAGGGTGGAATCGTTCTCCGCGTTGACCACATGCGTGCCCAGGCGCTGCCCGCCCGCATGGTCGGCGACCGTCGCGACGCGCTTCGGGTCACCTGTGATCGCGACGAGGTCGTCCAGCGATCCGGAGGCCGCGGTGTCGAGCGCGACGTCGACTCCGTGCGGGGCGAGAGCGGACAGACGCTGCGCGAGGCCGGGACCGTAGGTGGTGGGAACGGCGCCGAGTGCGGTGAGGAACTCGTGGTTGCGTTCACTGGCCGTCCCGATCACAGTGGCACCTTGCGCTACGGCGATCTCGACCGCCGCGCTGCCCACGCCACCGGCGGCGCCCTCGACGAGAAGCGTGCGCCCCGCAAGGGAGCCGAGCGCGTTCAGGCCGCCCATCGCGGTCACGGACGCGAGACCGGCACCAGCGGCCTGCTCGTCGTTCCACGTGTCGGGGGCGTGGGCCCAGGCCGAGAGGATGAGCAGCTCCGCGGTCGCCCCGGTGACACCGCCCAGCCCGAAGACACGGTCGCCGATGCTCACCCCCTGCACCCCGTCGCCGATCTCGTCGACCATCCCGACGCCGTCACGCCCGGGAATGGCGGGCAGCTCCAGCGGAATCAGCTGGTGCAGGGCGCCGGCGCGCAGCTTCCAGTCGATGGGATTGACGCCGGCCGCCGCGACGCGGACACGGACCTCACCGGGTCCGGGGTGCGGGTCGGGGGCCTGCTCGATCACCAGGCTCTCCGCTCCGCCGTATTCGTGGAACCGGGCTGCGCGCATCATGGTCTGCCTTACTTCGACGGGCCGGAATGACGTGTTCATCCGACGCTCGCCACCCTAAAACCTGACGTTGACGTGAGGTGCAAGCCGCACCTGCCGCCCGGCCGGAGGAGGGCGGGCGCGGATGGGTGAGGGGGCCGAGCGGGCGGGGCGAGCGTGGGGACCTGTGCCACTACTCGGTGCCGGCAACTACTCGGTGCCGGCAACGGTGCGATCGGCCCCCAGGGCTGCCCCCGGGGGCCGGTGTTGCTAGCCTGAATCTGACGTCGACGTGAGGTACGAGCGGGAGAGGAGTGACCTGCGTCATGCGCATCGGACAGCTCGCCAGGCGGTCCGGGGTCAGCGTGCGGGCCCTGCGCTACTACGAGGAACAGCGGCTTCTGGAATCGACGCGGACGCCCGGTGGCCAGCGTGACTATCCCGACGAAGCGCTGGAGCGGGTCCAGCTCATCCAGGACCTCTTCGCGGCAGGCCTCTCCAGCCGTACCGTCGTCGAACTCCTGCCGTGCGTGAGCACCGGCGTCGCGACCCCCGCCATGCTCGACCAGCTCGTCATCGAACGCGACCGCATCGCCGCACGCATCGAGGACCTGACCCGCGCCCGGGCCAAACTCGGCCGCGTGATCGAGAATGTGACCGCGGCGAACGTGGCGCGGGGCTGATCAACCGTTCGCGAGGGGTGGGGCCCCGGCCATGACCGGATCAGCCGCCGCAGCCTCTCCGACCGGACCACGTCCACGAGCGGACAGCAGGGGTCCGGGCGGCCGGCGGCTGGATCGACCACGCCATCGATGCCGGAGAGGCGGACGCCGGGCCGGCCCGCCTGCTGAAAGCAGGAGTAGCAGCACCTCTGCAGCGGCAAGACCCTTTCCGCTGGCGGCGTGGTGTGCGGCCACTGCGGCCGTGGCTCGCGGGGGCCGGCACGGAGTGGGGGGCCGCGGTGGTCACGGTGAGGGCGCCCAGGCGGTTCACCGGCCTCCCTCGGGGACGCGGTGGGTCGTGCGCGGCGCGGACACGCCGTCGAGGGGCGCGGGCGCGGGTGCGGCGGTCGCCGTACCGGCGGTGGCCCTGGCGAACGCGGCGGTGCCGCCGACGAACGGTACGCGTGCCGACGTGCGGGAGAGGTCCAGCGTGAGGGTCGGCGTGTCGGCGGGCGGGTCGATGAGGTCCTCGTCGGTGCCCGCGACGATCAGCGCGAGGCGGTGGCCGGCGGGGACGACGTGGTCGGTGGCCGCCAGGTCCAGGGTGAGGGTGTACGGCTTGCCCGGAGTGAGCGGACGCCCCCGCCACTTGGACGCGTGGAGGCCGAGGTCGGCCCAACCGCGGCTGACGACCGTGAAGTCCACGTCGGCCGTCTTCGCCGCCGTCTCCAGGTAGCAGGAGCTGTCACCCGGCGTGCTCGGGCCCCAGCAGGTGCGGTCGGTGAGGGTGCTGATGCCCTCGCCGGGGCCCGCGTAGTCGCGGATGGTGGCGGGGCCGAGGTCGACGAGTACGGCGGAGAGGTGGGCCGTCGGCGTGCTGGACCGCGCCGTGACGGTCACCTCGGAGGGGCCGGACAGGCGCAGGTCGCGGGTGAGCGGGCCGGTGACGAATCCGGCCTTGCCCGGCGTGGACTCGTCGATGTGCGCGGCCCAGTCCGTCTCGCCCAGCGCGGGGTCGTCGGTGAAGGTCTCGGTGCCGTGGTCGCGGCGCAGACCGAGGGTGCCGACGCCGGGCCGAGCGCCGTCGCCGGGGCGCAGGGTCGTGGTGGCCGTGGAGCGCGGCGGCCAGGTCCTCGACGTCTCCCACTGGCCGGGCCGGCGTTCGATGTCGGCCATGGGCTCGCGGTCGATGCCGTTGTCGTAGCCGAGGAGTTCGTGGTCGAACCAGCGGTGGAGGGTGTCGACCCACTCGGCGCGGCGGAAATCGAAGGGGTCGACGTGGCCGGTCTGGGAGAGCCAGATCTTGCGGTCGACGCCGTTCTTCGCGAGGGCGTTCCACCACGGTCCGACGTGCTGCATGCGGACGTTGAGGTCCTGCATGCCGTGGACGAGGAAGACGCTCGCCTTGACGTCGCCCGCGGCCTTGACGTAGTCGCGCTCGGTCCACAGCCCGGTCCAGTCGCCGGTGCGCGGGGCACCGTCGACGAGCCGTTGCTGGACGGGGTCGCACTGGGTGCGTGCGTCGGGGCTGTTGACGTAGTCGGACAGCCAGTCGGGGCCGGAGCCGTAGAGCGGGGCGCCCTGGCTGAAGTAGTAGTCGTACCAGGAGGAGATGGCGGCGATCGGGACGATGGTCTCCAGGCCCTCGACGCCGGTGGCGGCCACGCCGTTGGCGATGGTGCCGTCCCAGCTCTTGCCGATCATGCCCGTTCTGCCGTTGGTCCAGCTCGCGGCGGCGCGCTCGCCGCCGGTGCGGGTGGTGTACGCCTTCGCGCGGCCGTTCAGCCAGTCGACGACGGCCTTCGCGGACCGGATGTCGGAGCGTCCGCCGACGTCGACGCAGCCGTCGGAGCGGTTGGTGCCGGCCAGGTCGACGCCGACGAAGGCGTAGCCGCGCGGCACGAAGTAGTTGTCGTAGTACAGGGGCATCCGGTCGATGTCGCCGTCTGCGTCGTACGCCTTCTTCTGGCTCTCGTTGCCGCGCCCGCAGCAGGAGTAGTACGGGCTGGCGTCCATGATGACGGGGATCTTCCGGCCCTGCCGCGCGGGTTCGCGGGGGCGGACGATGTCGACGGCGACGCGGTCGTCCTCGCCGTCGCCGTCCCCGTCGTGCCCCGTGTCCACCCAGACGGCCTCGCGGACGGCGTCGTCGTAGGAGTGGACGGGTTCGCTCTGCCGCGGTGCGGGGTGGGCCGCCGCGACCGGCGTGAGGAAGGTTGCCAGGAGAGCGGCCGTGGCCGCCGTCGCGAGCGGTCTCCAGATCGTGAAGCGCATGCGTATCGGCATGCGCGGACGGTACATCGGTCAACTGCCGTGCAGAAGAGGGCCTTCGGTGACCCGGACGGCGGCGTCCCGCGCCCCCGGCCCCCGGCGACCCCCGCCACCGGTTCCGGCCGGCGGCGCGGCGCGGACGAGCCCTTCGTGCGTCCGTACTGCAACGACGCCCGCACCGCCCTGCGCGGCGGGACCAGGGCCGCACCTGGCCACGACTGCGTCGTCGTGCGGTGGCTCGTGTCACGCGGCGTGACTCCGCACACGATCGGTCGGCCGTCTCCACGGGGTGCGCAGGAGGTGTCACAGCACGGGTGGGACAGCGATACTGCTGCACATGACGACGACCGACGCCGAGGAGCCGGTGGCCCTCACGATCGACGAGCTGGCGGCGCGGGCCGGTGTCACGGTGCGCACGGTGCGCTTCTACGGCACCAGGGGACTGCTGCCGCCGCCCGCGATCGGCCCGCGCCGGGTCGGGCGCTACGGCGGGGAGCACCTGGCCCGGCTGGCGCTGATCGAGGAGCTGCAGCACCAGGGCATGACGCTGGCCGCGATCGAGCGGTACCTCAAGCAGCTGCCGCCGGACCTGAGCGCTCACGACCTCGCGCTGCACCGCGCGGTGGTGGCCTCCTGGGCGCCGGAGGCGGTGGAGCGCGTCACGCGTGAGGAGCTGGGCCGTCGGGCGGCCGCCCTGCGGGGCCGGCCGCTGACCGACGCGGAGGTGGACCGCCTGGCGGCGATGGACGTCGTCGTCCGGGACGCGGACGCCCCGGACGGCGCCGCCTACCGCCTCGACGCCGGGCTGCTCCGGATCGGCGTCGAACTGCTCGACGTGCCCTTCTCCCCCGAGACCGTCCTCGCCGCCCGTACCGCCCTGCTCGAGCACTCCCGCGCCGCCGCGCGCGACCTGTCGCGGCTGCTGCGCGACGCGGTCGCCGAACGCGACGCGCGGGACGTGCGGTCCCTGTCGGCCCACATGCACCCGATCGTGGTGCAGGCGCTGCTGACCACGTTCCAGCGGTCGCTGCGCGAGGAGCTGCGGGAATGGCTCGCCAAGGAGCCCGGCACGGGCGACGGCAGGAAACCCGGCACGGGTGCCGGCGAGGAGCCCGTGCCGGGGTCCGACCGGTGATCCGGCCGCTCAGCGGGCGTCGGTGAAGACCTCCCCCTTGTCCGCCTTCTCCACCAGGAGCGCGGGCGGCGTGAAGCGCTCGCCGTAGCGGTCGGCCAGCTCACGCGCCCGGGCCACGAAACCGGGCAGTCCGGTCCCGCGCCCCGCGCCGCCGTCGTAACCGTTGATGTACTGGAGGACGCCGCCCGTCCAGCCGGGGAAGCCGATGCCGAGGATCGAGCCGATGTTGGCGTCGGCGACGGAGGTGAGCACGCCCTCCTCCAGGAGCCTGACCGTGTCGAGCGCCTCCGCGAAGAGCATGCGCTCCTGCATGTCCTCGAAGGGCATCTCGTGGCCGGGCCGGGTGAAGTGCTCGCGCAGGCCCGGCCACAGTCCCGCCCGCCTGCCGTCCTCGCCGTACTCGTAGAAGCCGGCGCCCCCGCTGCGGCCCGGTCGGCCGAACTCGTCGACCATGCGGTCGATGACGGCCTCGGCAGGGTGAGCGGTCCAGGTTCCGCCGGCCTCCTCCACGGCCCGCCGGCTCTCCTCGCGGATCTTCCGCGGGAGGGTGAGCGTCAGCTCGTCCATCAGGGAGAGCACCCTGGCCGGGTAGCCCGCCTGGGCCGCCGCCTGCTCGACGGACGCGGGCTCGACGCCCTCGCCGACCATGGCCACGCCCTCGTTGATGAAGTGGCCGATGACCCGGGAGGTGAAGAAGCCGCGCGAGTCGTTGACGACGATCGGCGTCTTGTTGATCTGCCGGACCAGGTCGAAGGCGCGGGCCAGCGCCTCGTCGCCGGTCCGCTCGCCCTTGATGATCTCGACGAGCGGCATCCTGTCGACCGGCGAGAAGAAGTGCAGCCCGATGAAGTCGGCCTGGCGCTCGACGCCCTCGGCCAGCGCGGTGATGGGCAGCGTGGAGGTGTTGGAACACAGCAGCGCGTCGGGGGCGACGACGTGCTGGATCTCCTGGAAGACCTTGTGCTTGAGGGAGGTGTCCTCGAAGACCGCCTCGATGACCGCGTCGCAGCCCGCGAGGTCGGCGGCCTCGGCGGCCGGCGTGATGCGGGCCAGCAGGGCGTCGGCCTTCTCCTGCGTCGTGCGGCCCTTGGCGACGGCCTTGGCGCACAGTTTCTCGGAGTAGCCCTTGCCCTTGAGAGCCGACTCCAGGGAGACGTCCTTGAGGACGACGTCGATGCCCGCGCGGGCGCACGAGTAGGCGATGCCGGCGCCCATCATGCCGGCGCCGAGGACGGCCGCCTTGGTGACCTTGCGGGGCTCGACGCCCTGGGGGCGGTTGGCTCCGGAGTTGACGGCCTGGAGGTCGAAGAAGAAGGCCTGGATCATGTTCTTCGAGGTCTGGCCCGCGGCCAGCTCGACGAAGTAGCGGGCCTCGATGACCTGCGCGGTCTCGAAGTCGACCTGGGAGCCCTCGACGGCGGCGGCCATGATGCTCCGCGGCGCCGGGTAGGGGGCGCCGTTGGTCTGCTTGCGCAGGTTGGCGGGGAAGGCCGGCAGGTTCGCCGCGAACTTGGGGTGGGAGGGGGTGCCGCCGGGGATGCGGTAGCCGGGCCTGTCCCAGGGCTGGGCGGACTCCGGATGGGCGTCGATGAAGGCGCGGGCCCTGGCCAGCATGTCCTCGCGGCTGTCGGCGACCTCGTCGACCAGGCCGTTCTCCTGGGCGCGGCGCGGGTTGTACTGGGTGCCCTGGAGCAGGACCTTCAGCAGCGCGTCGGTGATGCCGAGCATCCGGACGGTGCGGACCACGCCGCCGCCTCCGGGGAGCAGGCCGAGCGTGACCTCGGGGCAGCCGATCTTCGAGCCGGGGGCGTCGAGGGCGACGCGGTGGTGGCAGGCGAGGGCGATCTCGTAGCCGCCGCCGAGGGCCGCGCCGTTCATGGCGGCGACGACCGGCTTGCCGAGGGTCTCGATGCGCCGCAGGTCGCGCTTGATCGCCATGCCGCCGTCGAAGAGGTCCTGGGCGGTCTCGGGCGTGACGCGGATCAGGTCGCGCAGGTCGCCGCCGGCGAAGAAGGTCTTCTTGGCGGAGGTGACGATGACGCCGCGGATCGAGTCCTTCTCGGCCTCCAGGCGGTCGGTGACCGCGGCGAGGGACGCGCGGAACGCCTGGTTCATGGTGTTCGCCGACTGGTCCGGGTCGTCGAGGACGAGGGTGACGACGCCGGTGTCGTCCTGTTCCCAGCGGATGGTGGTGCTCTCGGTCGTCATGGCAGGGGTCTCCAGTGAGGTCTTCGGTGGCCGCGGTTCCGCAGGGGGTCAGACGCGCTCGACGATCGTGGCGATGCCCATGCCGCCGCCCACGCAGAGGGTGGCGAGGCCGTAGCGCTTGTCCTGGCGCTCCAGTTCGTCGACGAGGGTGCCGAGGATCATTGCGCCGGTGGCACCGAGGGGGTGGCCGAGCGCGATGGCGCCGCCGTTGACGTTGACCCGGTCCAGGGACAGGCCCATGTCCTTCACGAAGCGCAGGACGACGGCCGCGAAGGCCTCGTTGATCTCGACGAGGTCGATGTCGTCGATGGTGAGTCCGGCCTTGGCGAGGGCCTTGCGGGTGGCGGGGGCGGGGCCGGTGAGCATGATGGTGGGCTCGGAGCCGGACACGGCGGCGGAGACGATCCGGGCGCGCGGGGCGAGGCCGTAGCGGTCACCGACCTCCTTGGAGCCGATGGCGACCAGGGAGGCGCCGTCCACGATGCCGGAGGAGTTGCCCGCGTGGTGGACGTGGTCGATCTTCTCGACCCAGTGGTACTTCTGCAGCGCCACGGCGTCGAAGCCGCCGAGTTCGCCGATGTCGGCGAAGGAGGGCTTGAGCTGCGCGAGGGAGTCGGCGGTGGTGCCGGGGCGCGGGTGTTCGTCGTGGTCGAGGACGGTGAGGCCGCTGCGGTCCCTCACCGGCACGACGGACCGCCCGAAGCGGTTCTCCTTCCAGGCGGTGGCCGCACGTTCCTGGGAGAGGGCCGCGTACTCGTCGACGTCGCGGCGTGAGAAGCCCTCGATGGTGGCGATCAGGTCGGCGCCGATGCCCTGCGGCACGAAGTCGGTGGCGAGATTGGTCATCGGGTCGTTGAACCAGGCGCCGCCGTCCGAGGCCATCGGCACCCGGGACATCGACTCGACACCGCCGGCGAGAACCAGGTCCTCCCAGCCGGAACGCACCTTGGCGGCGGCCAGGTTGACGGCTTCCAGACCCGAGGCGCAGAAGCGGTTCTCCTGGACGCCCGCCACCGTGTCCGGCAGGCCGGCCGCGACGGCGGCGATGCGGGCGATGTCGGAGCCCTGGTCGCCGACGGGGCCGACGACGCCGAGCACGATGTCGTCCACGGCGGCCGGGTCCAGGTCCGGGAAGCGGGCGCGGATCTCGTGGATGAGGCCGACGACCAGGTCGACGGGCTTCGTGCCGTGCAGGGCGCCGTTCGCCTTGCCGCGTCCGCGCGGGGTGCGGATCGCGTCGTACACGTACGCTTCGGTGGTCACTGGCAGGCCTTTCACTGAGGGTTCGGGGCGGGGTTCTGGGCGGGAGCGGGCTCCGGGGCGGGCTTGGACTCCTGGGCGGGAGCGGACCCCGGGGCGGGTGCGGGTGCGGGCCCTGGTGCGTGGCCCGGGTGTCGGGGCAGGCCCCAGTCACGGGTGACGGCCTCGGTGTCGGCGCCCGGCAGGGCGGGCCCGGTGCGGACGGCGGTGGGGGTCGCGGAGAAGCGGGGCGCGGGGGCGGGCTGGGTGATGCCGCCGTGGTGCGAGAAGGTGCCGCGGGCGGCGAGGTGCGGGTGGTGCGGGGCTTCACGGAGCGACAGGACGGGCGCCACACAGGCGTCGGAGTCCGCGAAGACGGCCGCCCACTCGTCCCGGGTGCGGGTCGTGAACCGTGCGGCGATGGCCTCGCGCAGTTCGCTCCAGCGGGCCGTGTCCTCCCGGGCCGGTGCCCGGTCGGGGATGCCGAGCAGGTCCGTGAACTCGGCGTAGAACCGGGGTTCCAGCGCACCGACCGCCATGTGGAGGCCGTCGGCGGTCTCGTAGGTGCCGTAGAAGGGGCAGCCGCCGTCGAGGAGGTTGGCGCCGCGGCGGTCCTGCCAGCTCCCGGCGGCGAGCATGCCGTGGATCATCGAGGAGAGGTGCGCGGTGCCGTCGACGACGGCGGCATCGACGACCTGCCCGGCACCGCTCGCGCGCGCGTGGTGCAGGGCGGCGAGGACGCCGACGACCAGGTAGAGGGAGCCGCCCGCGTAGTCGCCGAGGAGGTTGGCCGGGACGGCCGGGGGCCCGCCCGGGGCGCCGATCATGCCGAGGGTGCCGGTGAGCGCGATGTACCCGATGTCGTGACCGGCGCGGTCGGCGAGCGGACCGTCCTGGCCCCAGCCGGTCATCCGGCCGTAGACCAGGCGCGGGTTGCGTGCGTGGCAGGGGCCGGGGCCGACGCCGAGCCGTTCGGCGACGCCCGGGCGGTAGCCCTCGATGAGCACGTCGGCGCGTTCGGCGAGGTCGAGGACCCGGGCCGGGCCGTCCGGCGACTTCAGGTCGGCCACCACCGAACGCTTGTTGCGGTTGGTGACGTCGCGGGCGGGGTCGATGCCGAGAACGGCGCCGCCGGGACGGTCGACGC
Organism: Streptomyces sp. JK94; assembly: GCF_053613315.1. Taxonomy (NCBI): domain Bacteria; kingdom Bacillati; phylum Actinomycetota; class Actinomycetes; order Kitasatosporales; family Streptomycetaceae; genus Streptomyces; species Streptomyces sp. JK94. Next base: position 20,143 of record NZ_JBSICH010000033.1, read on the forward strand.
GGACCACGTCGGCACCCAGGTCGGCCAGGAGCATGGCGGCGAACGGCCCCGGTCCGATGCCCGCCAGCTCGACCACGCGCACCCCGTCGAGCGGGCCCCCGGCCGGTTCCCCCGACGGTTCCCCCGCCGGTTCCCCCGCCGGCTCCCTCGCCGGCGTCCTCGCTCGCGACATCGGGCCCCCAGCCATGTGACACAGTTGATGTAACACCAGTGATGCTAGAAACGTGTTCCACCGGGCACAAGCCCCGGGCGAGCAAGCGCTTAGCCCATTATGGCCAGGCCCCTCTTCGGAGCGGCACCTCTCACGCTAGCCTCGGCCACCGGCGACGGCGCGTGCTGCGGGTCCGAGAACCGCCCACGGGCGACCAAGGGGTGACATGAGCAGGCTGAACGGGACTGACCGGCCGTACGACATCGTGCTCTTCGGAGCGACCGGCTTCGTCGGCGAACTCACCGCGGAGTACCTCGCCGCGCACGCGCCCGACGGGCTGCGCTGGGCGATCGCCGGGCGCAGTGAGGAGAAGCTGCGGCGACTGCGGGAGCGGCTGCCCGGCGGAACGGGCGTCGGCGTCCTGCGCGCGGACGTGACCGATCCCTCCTCGCTGCGCGCGCTCGCCGAGCACGCGCGCGTGGTGGCCACGACGGTGGGTCCGTACATCCGGTACGGCGACGCGCTGGTCGCCGCCTGCGCGGAGACCGGCGCGGACTATCTCGACCTGACCGGTGAGCCGGAGTTCGTGGACCTGACGTACGTCCGTCACGACGCTCGTGCGCGGGAGAGCGGCGCGCGGCTGGTGCACGCCTGCGGCTTCGACTCCGTGCCGCACGACCTGGGCGTGCACTTCACCGTGCGGCAGCTCCCCGAGGGGGTGCCGCTGACCGTGGACGGCTTCGTGACCGCCGACGCCGCCTTCTCGGGCGGTACGTTCGCCTCCGCACTGGGCCAGTTCGCGCGCGGCCGGCAGTTGCGGGCCGCCGCGCGGGAACGCCGGCGCCACGAGCCGAGGCTGGTGGGCCGCCGGGCGGTGACGCCGACGGGCAGGCCGCGCTTCGCCGGGGAGGTCGGCGCCTGGGCGCTGCCGCTGCCGCTGCCGACCATCGACGCGCAGATCGTGCGGTGTTCCGCGAAGGCCCTGGACCGCTACGGCCCCGACTTCCGCTACCGCCACTACGCGGCCGTGCGGCGTCTGCCCGTCGCGGTGGGCGGCGTGGCGGCCGTGGGGGCGCTGGCGGCGGCGGCCCAGGTCCCGCCGGCGCGGCGCTGGCTGTCCGGCCGGCTCCAGCCGGGTGACGGGCCGAGCGCCGAGAAGCGGGCGAAGAGCTGGTTCTCGGTGCGCTTCGTGGGCGAGGGCGGTGGCCGGAAGGTGTTCACCGAGGTCACGGGCGGCGACCCGGGATACGACGAGACGGCGAAGATGTTCGCCGAGGCGGCGCTCTCCCTCGCCCTCGACGACCTGCCGCCGGTGGCGGGGCAGGTCACGACGGCCGTGGCGATGGGGGACGCGCTGACCGGGCGCCTGCGTGCGGCGGGGGTCCGCTTCCGGGTGGCCGCGACCCGCTGACGGCCGTCCCTGGGCCTGACCGACGGATCGGGTCCACCTTGACGGCCCTCCCGGGGGCCGGACCGACGGCCCCCGGGCCCCACCTTGACGGCCGTCCCGAGGCCCGGTCGACGGCCCGGGCCCCCCTCCCAAGGCCTGTTCGGCGGACGGGCCCTCCCCGCTCGCCTGCGGACGGGCCCTGCCCCGCCCACCCGGCGATGGTGTAGATCATCCCGCCGGTCCAGGCCAGCCCCGCTGCCACGGCGAGCACCAGGCCGGCGACCACCGTCCGCTCGACGGGCCGGCCGAGCCGGTGGGCGGACTGCTGGGGTGCGCGCTGCGTCGTCGTGCGACCAGCCCGGCGCCACCGGCGGAGCGCGCACATCCGTACGGATACTCGGTCGGCCCTCAGGTCCCGCGCGGGTACCGGGCCCGGCCCGGACCGCGGGCAGCGCGCGACGGCCTGCACCGCCGTTTGAGACTTTTCCCGTCCCGGCGCCCCGGTGTCCGCCTCCGAGCACACCCAAGTGCCAACAAGGAGTTCAATGAAACCCTTGAAGGCATGAAGTTCCTTCTCGAAGTCACCATGGACGAGGGCGCGCTCGCCGAGGACCCCGCGGGCGAGCTGCAGCGGATCCTGCGGTACTGGGGCGGCAACCTGAAGCACTACGCACTGGACCCCGGTGACGGTGCGGCGATCCACGACTCCGCGTACCGGGAGGTGGGCCGCTGGAGCGTCGAGGATCAGGCCGGGTAGGTGACCGACCGCAGGGCCTCGCGGCACAGGGCGTCCGCCCTGCGGGTGGTCTCCGGCAGTCGGTGGGCCGGGGCCAGCGCCAGCGTGTGGGCGCAGGCGTTGGCGAGGCTCACGCGGTGGCCGACGGAGACGAAGACCGGCTTGACACCGTCGCGCGTACGGACGGCACGCCCGACCTCCTCGGTGCCGGAGAGCAGCGGGGACGTACTGCCGCGCACCGCGCCCGGGTCGTCGTACGTGAAGGTGAACGGGTTCTTGGCGACGCCGATGGTGGGCAGGCCGGTGAGGACGCCGAGGTGGCTGGCGAGGCCGAAGCGGCGCGGGTGGGCCAGGCCGTAGCCGTCGCAGACGACCAGGCCGGGCGCGCAGGGCAACGCCTCCAGGGCGGCGAGGACGGCCGGGATCTCCCGGAAGGCGAGCAGGCCGGGCACGTACGGAAAGGAGATCCGCCCGACGGCCGTGGCCTCGGCGACGACGGCGAGGGTCGCGGCGTCCAGCACCACGGCCGCCGCGGCGACCACGTCCCGGGCGTCGTCGTAGGCGACGTCCACGCCGGTCACCCGGCCCGTGCCGGGCGGCGGACCCGGTTCGTCGAGCACCACCCGGGCCCGCAGTCCGTCCTGGACGGCGCGGGCCCGTTCCCCGGTCGCGGGCCAGTCGTCGGGGATCTGCACGGTCACGGTCGTCATGGTGGCCGCAACCCTACGGGACCCCGGCGTACGCTCGCGATCATGTGCGTACTGGGGCTGCCCTGCACCGCCCCGCTCGACGCCCTCGACGCCGTGCTGGACGAGCACGTGGCGTGGCTCGGCCCGCCCTACGGACAAGGGCCCTCCCTGGCGCCCGGACGCCAGGAGCCCCGCGACGGCGGGGTGGTCATCGCCGTCGCACAGGACCGGGCGCGGATCGGGGGGAACCACCGCGGGCGGCCCCTTCGTCGGGGCCGGCGGGTGCGCGTACCGCGTCACCGGGTTCGCCGCCACGACGACGGCACCGGCGCCGGAGCGTTACCGGGAGACGCGGGCCCGAGGGGCCGCTCCACGGCTCACTTGCCCAGCGCGCGCTGCAGCTCGCCCTTGTTCATGCGCGAACGGCCGCTGAGGTCACGGCGCTTGGCCTCCTGGTACAGCTGGTCGTAGGTGGGCCCCTGGGGGCCCTGCCGGTTGCCGGACCGCCGGCCACCGCGCCTGCTCGGCGACTCGCCCTGCGTGGACGTCCGGCTGGCGGTCTTCGACTCGCCGGACCGGGCGCGTTCCTTGTTCACCGTCCGGGCCGCGATCTCCTTGGCGCGGCCGGTGCTCTCGCCGCGGTCCTCGGCGCTGTCCTTGATGTGCTCGTACTGGCGCTCCCGCTTGGAGCTCGAACCGCGTGGCATGTCCGCTCACTTCCTCTCGCGTTCGGCGAACGGGTACCCACGGTGCGGACGGACACCCGGCCCCGCACGAAGCCGGAACTCCGGCCGGGCGGACCGCGCCGTGTGCCCCGTGCCGTCCGAGCGCCTCGTGGCGGGCGAAGCCGGTCCACGGTCCCGGTGCCGTACAGGGGGCCTCGGGCGGCGCACCGCGGGGGACGCGAGTGTCCCAAGTGCCCTGGGAGGCACACGAGGAGAGTCACGTCACTCCCGTGCATGAACGCGGTGACAGAGGTCACTAGGTCTTCGTGTGCACGGATTGGCTGATTCCGTCGTCTCTTCCAGTGCCCGGCCCGAACCACCCCGAGCCCGTCCAGCCGTCACGAGGGAGCAAGGCGTTGTCCACCGTCATCGAGCAGCCCGTCGAGGCGCGTCTCGTCGCCGCCGCACCGCGTATGCCGAACATTCCCGCCACGCTGCGCTACGACCGCAGCGACCCGTTCGCCGTCCGCATGACCTTTCCCGCTCCGGCCACCCTCGAGGGCGTGGACGTCTGCTGGACCTTCTCCCGCGAGCTGCTCATCTCGGGGATGCAGGAGCCCGACGGTCACGGTGACGTGCGGGTGCGGCCGTACGGGTACGACCGCACCGTACTGGAGTTCCACGCGCCCGAGGGCACCGCCGTGATCCACGTCCGCTCGGGCGAGCTGCGCCGGTTCCTGCACGCCACCGGCGAGCTGGTGCCCCTCGGCCTGGAACATCTCCAGCTGGACCTGGACCACGATCTGGCGGAGCTGATGCGCGGGACCTGCTGACCGCTCCGGGGCGCGGCTGCGGTGCGTGGGTCCAGGGCCCGCCCCCGGTCCGGGACGCTCCCCCTTCGGCCCCTCCGGCTTCGGTTCGCGGCTCGGCGTTTCCGGCGTGCGCCCCGGTTCGTCGATCCGACTCCCGGTCCCCGCCCGTGTACCTGCCTCCGCCTCGCCGTGCCTGTGCCTGTGCCCCCGGACGCCGATGCGGCGTTCAGCCTCCCGTCGACGCCACGGCACGCGCCGTCTCGGCGCTCACCGCTCCCCACACCTCGCCCACGATCTTCCGCAGGCCGGGCGCCGCCGCCCCGCTGCGCTCGATCAGCTCCGCGATCCTGCTCTCCCGCCGCGCGCCCGTCCCGGCGGGACCGAGGGTGCGCAGTTCCGCGGCGGCCGCCAGCGCGGCGACGGCCGCGTCCCGTTCGGAGGCATCCCCTGCCGGTGCCGGGCCCTCGATGGCGTACCGCGTCTCCTCCCGGAGCACCGTGGCGGCGGCGACCCGCGCGAGCACGTGGTCCACGGACGGGAAGACGCCCAGTACACGCTTCTTCTCCGCGCGCAGGTACCCGTCGGCCACCAACTGCTCCCGGACGGCGTCGAAGGTGGTACCGGCGTACAGCCTCACCCAGCTGCGCCACCGGTGCGGCATCGACTCGCGGACGAGGTCGAGGAGCCCGTCGAGGACCGCGTCCCCGGTGCGGGAGTCCTGGTCGACGGGGGTGGCGATGCCCTCGTCGTCGATGAGCAGACCGCGCTGGGCCAGCTCGGTCAGCGCGCCGGCGCGCACCAGGTGGTGCACCCGGGCGGTGTCGGCGCTCCCGGGTCGTGCGGGGTCCCAGGCCAGCAGGCAGAGCCGGGCCGGCAGTGAGAGCGAGCCGTTGGGCACGGGGCCTCCTCAGGGCCGTGGGAGCGGGCGGGCCGAGCCACGGGCCGGGCCGGAGCACCGGCCCGTAAAGGCGTTGACAACCCACCCTGCCACTCCTAAGTTTTGTAGCGCTTCTGTCGCCGCCGTTGGGAGAAGGACGTTGCTCGTCTGAGGTCCTGAGACACCACGTCCCCCACGTCACGCGGGGACGTCGCGTGCGACCTCGGCGTTCGAGCCGTCCTCGCGGAGCAGGGCTTTTCCCATGCCCCGTGTTCCCGGGCCCCTCCTCTCGCCGCCCTGCGGCGGTCGCCGCCTCCGGTGTCTCGATACGCGTTTGCCCCTGACCGCATCGAGCAACCGCGAAGGCCCCGTATGTCTGCTTCCATCACCTGTACCTCCCTCTCCTTCGCCTGGGCCGACGGCACCCCCGTCTTCGACGGACTCGACACCTCGTTCGGCCCCGGCAGGACCGGACTCGTCGGAGCCAACGGGTCGGGGAAATCGACCCTGCTGAAGCTCATCGCCGGGCAGCTCAGCCCGGTCGACGGTGTCGTCCGCGTGTCGGGCGAGGTCGGTCACCTCCCGCAGAACGTCACGCTCGACACCGCGCTGCGGGTCGACCAGGCGCTCGGCATCGCCGCGCGCCGGGCCGCGCTGCACGCCATCGAGGCCGGCGACGCGGCCGAGGAGCACTTCGAGACCGTCGGCGACGACTGGGACGTCGAGGAGCGCGCCCTCGCCGCCCTCGGCGAACTCGGCCTCGGCCACGTCGGGCTCGACCGCACGGTCGGCGAGGTCTCGGGCGGCGAGTCGGTCCTGCTGCGCCTGGCCGCGCTGCTGCTGCGCCGGCCCGACGTCCTGCTGCTGGACGAACCCACCAACAACCTCGACCTGTACGCGCGCAGGCGGCTGTACACGGCCGTCGGGACGTGGCCGGGCCTCATGGTGGTGGTCAGCCACGACCGGGAGCTGCTCGACCTCGTCGACCAGACAGCCGACCTGCGCTCCGGCTCGATCACCTGGTACGGCGGCAACTTCTCGGCGTACGAGGAGGCGCTGGCCGTCGAGCAGGAGGCGGCCGAGCGCCTGGTGCGGGTCGCCGAGTCCGACCTGCGCCGGCAGAAGCGCGAGCTGACCGACGCCCAGGTGACCCTCGCCCGGCGCAGGCGCTACGGCCAGAAGATGTACGACACCAAGCGCGAACCCCGCGCGGTGATGCGGTTGCGCAAACGCTCGGCACAGGAGTCCGCCGGCAAGTACCGCATCCTGCACGAGGAGAAGCTCGCCGAGGCCAGGGAGCGGCTCGACGACGCGGTGGAGGCGGTGCGGGACGACGACGTGATCCGGGTCGACCTGCCGTGCACGGCCGTGCCGCCGGGCCGGTCGGTGCTCACGCTGCGGGAGCTGGAGCTCGCGCACGGCGCGCGCGTCGAGCGCGGACTCGATCTGCACGGCCCCGAGCGGATCGCGCTGATCGGACGCAACGGCGCGGGCAAGACGACGCTGCTGCGCACGATCGCCGGAGAGCTGGAGCCGGTGTCGGGCGAGGCCACGGCCCACGTCCCGCTCCGGTTCCTGCCGCAGCGCCTGGACGTCCTCGACGGCGGGCTGAGCGTCGCCGAGAACGTGGCCCGGTTCGCGCCGGGCGCCACCCCCAACCGGATCCGGGCGCGGCTCGCGCGCTTCCTGTTCCGGGGCGCCCGCGCCGACCAGGAGGCGGCGACGCTGTCCGGCGGTGAACTCTTCCGGGCGACGCTGGCGGCGCTGATGCTGGCCGAGCCCGCGCCGCAGCTTCTGATGCTGGACGAGCCGACGAACAACCTGGACATGGCGAGCGTCCGGCAGCTCACCACCGCGCTGGCGTCGTACCGGGGAGCACTGATCGTGGCCGGCCACGACATGCCGTTCATGGAGTCGCTCGGCATCACGCGCCGGCTGCTGATGGAGGAGGGAGAACTCAGGGAGATCACGCCGGAGGCCGGCCCGTATCCCGCCTAGCGTTCGCCCAGCGTCGCTCGGAGGGTGGGGGACGTGCCTCTCGGTCCGGCCGCGGGGACTCCACGGCCGAGTCCCGCGCACGTCACCCGTCCGGCCCCCGGCCTGCGTGTCTCCGCGCCGTGGCGCCCCTGCGAGCGGCGCTGATCAGCGCCCTTTACGGCACCTTTAACCTACGGTCTCGTAACCTACGGTTTCGTAGCCTACGATTCCGTAAGTTCCCGGCACCGCTCGCCGGACGCGTTCCGTTCCCTCGCACGTCCCCCTGGAGTTCTCTGTGACGACCGTCTCCCCGCACCTCGGCACCTCCGCCGACTGGACCGACGCCCGGCTGCTGTACGCGCTGGAGGAAGTGGTCGAGACCGAACTCAACCGGCACCTGAAGGTCACCAAGGACTGGATGCCGCACGAGTACGTGCCCTGGAGCGACGGCCGCAACTTCCCCGGGTTCTTCGAGGACGGCGAGGCCTGGGAGAAGGGCCAGTCCCAGGTCACCGAGATCGGCCGGATCGCCCTGGTGGTGAACCTCCTGACGGAGGACAACCTCCCCAGCTACCACCACGAGATCGCGAGCCTCTTCGGCCGGGACGGCGCCTGGGGCACCTGGGTGCACCGCTGGACCGCGGAGGAGGGCCGGCACGGCATCGTGATGCGCGACTACCTGCTCGCCTCGCGCGCGGTGGACCCGGACAAGCTGGAGCAGTTCCGCATGGCCCACATGAGTGAGGGCTTCGAGTCGGACAACCGGCACTCGATGCTGCACTCGGTGGCCTACGTCGCCTTCCAGGAGCTGGCCACCCGCATCTCGCACCGCAACACGGGCCACCAGTCCGGCGACCCGGTCTGCGACCGCATGCTGGCCCGCATCGCGACCGACGAGAACCTGCACATGGTCTTCTACCGGAACCTGCTCAAGGCCGCCTTCGAACTCGCCCCCGACCTGACGATGCAGGCGGTGCGGGACGTGGTCGTGAACTTCCGGATGCCCGGCCACGGCATGCCCGGTTTCGAGCGGGCCGCCGCGCAGATGGCGATCGGCGAGGTCTACAACGTGCGCATCCACCACGACGACGTGATCCAGCCCGTGCTGCGCTTCCTGAAGATCATGGAGATCGAGGGTCTCGGCCCCGAGGGGCAGCAGGCCCAGGAGGAACTGGGGCTGTACATGGGCGGCCTGGACGCGGAGGCCGCCAAGTTCGACGAGAAGCTCGCGGCGCGCAAGGCGCGGATGGCGGCCCGGGCGGCGGGCTGACCGGCCCCGCCCGCCCCGCCGCCCGACTGCCGTCGCCCGCCCCGCCGCGCGGCTGCCGTCGCCCACGGGCCGCGGGTTCCTGCGGCGCGGTGTCGCGCACGTCGGGGGCGGGGCTGCGGGCGTGGTTCAGGGCGTGGTCCGCCGCAGTGCCAGCCGCTCCTTCTCCGACAGCCCGCCCCAGACTCCGAAGCGCTCGTCGTTGCTGAGTGCGTACTCCAGGCAGGCCGAGCGGATCGGGCAGAGGGCGCAGATCCGCTTCGCGTCGCGTACGGAACTGCCGGGCTCGGGGAAGAAGAAGTCCGCCCCCGTCTGTGCGCACAACGCCGCCTCCTGCCAGGCGAGGTCGGGTGTCGCGATCGTGTCGGTGTGCATGGTCAGAGCCTGCCGGGCGACGAAAAACGTTCGATCAACGCCCGATCAACGCCCCGGCGCCGGGCCTGCGGCCGACCCGATGGTCCCCCGCCCCGGGCGGACGCGCACGGCGGCGCGCGGGAGCGGGTGCCGGCGGTCGGCGGTCGGCGGTCGGCGGTCGGCGCGAGACTCGGCAGCGGCACGGGCCGGCCGCTCCCGGCATGCGCGGCACGGCGCCGGGACGACGAACCCCGGGCGGTCCCGGTCGCGGGACGGCACCTCGTCGGGGTGCGGGGCCGGGGCCCGTCCGTCGGCACCCCGGGGCCGTGGGCCCGGATGGGCGGGGTCGTGCGCGGCGTCGTCCGCCGGGTGGGCCGGGGTGATCCGGTGCCTCGTCTCCCGCCTCAGGCGCTCGCGCGGCGGACCAGCGTGGTGGGCAGGACGACTCCCGAGGAGGTGTCGGCCGTGGTCGCTCCGAAGTCCCCGGCGACGGCGCCGCGGTCCAGGCCGCGCAGCAGCAGACGGGCCATCAGCCGCCCCATCTCCTCGATGTCCTGGCGGACCGTGGTCAGCGGCGGATCGGTCTGCTCGGCGACGGGCAGCATGTCGTCGAAGCCGACCACGGCCACGTCGTCCGGCACCCGTCGGCCGCGCTCGCGCAGCACCCGCAGGGCGCCCGCCGCGGTGAGGTCGTTGGCCGCGAACACCGCGTCCAGGTCGGGGCACCGGTCGAGCAGCTCCCGCATCGCCCGCTCCCCGCCGCCCGAGGTGAAGTCCCCGCGTGCGATCAGCTCCGGTCCGGCGCCCCCGCGGACGTCGCGGAAGCCGGCGAGCCGGTCGGCCGCGGACGTCTGGTCGAGCGGGCCGGTGACGTGCGCGACCCGGGTGCGGCCGAGGCCGGTCAGGTGGAGCACGGCGTCGCGGGCGCCGCCGCGGTTGTCGCTGTCCACGTACACCACGTCGTCCCGGCCGTCGTCCCAGCCGGGCCGGCCGCCGAACACGGTGGGCACGCCGGCGCTGCGCACCAGGCCGGGCAGGGGGTCGTCGAGGTGCAGGGAGAAGACGAGGGCGCCGTCGACATGACCGCCGGCCAGATAGCGGCCGACCCGGGCGTGGTCCTCACGGCCCTCGGTGAGCAGCAGCACGAGCTGGTTGTCGTGGGCCGTCAGTTCTTTGCTGATGCCGCGGAGCTGCTGGGCGAAGTAGGGGTCGGCGAAGACCCGGGCCTCCGGTTCGGCGGCGACCACGGCGACGGCGTCGTGGCGTCTGGTCACCAGGCTGCGGGCGGCCTGGTTGGGCACGTAGCCGAGCTCCTCCACCGCGCGCCGGACCCGCTCGGCCAGCGCGTCCCGCACCCCGTGCGCCCCGTTGACCACCCGGGACACGGTGGCCCGCGAGACCCCGGCGTGTTCGGCCACGGCCTCCAGGGTGGGACGCGGCGCTGTCTGGCTCACTTCGGGGCTCCTCGTCGGCGGCTGCGGCTCAGGATAGCGGCAGCCACCGGGCGGGAGAGAGCGCTCTCCGTGCGCGGAACGCGCTTGCGCGCACGGGCGGCGAGGCCCGAACATCGGCACATGTTCCCGGGAAAGGTCCACGAGTCCTGATCACTCGTGCCGACGCCGGGCCGCGGCGTCCACCGCACTGAGGGGCGGCCCCGGCCGGGGCCGCCCCTCAGTGCTCGTGCGCGGGAGCCTCCACGGTGCCCGCACCGTGGCCGTGCGCGTGCGGGTCGTATCCGGGAATGGTGCCGTCCGCCTTCTTCACCAGGAACAGTCCCACCATCCCCATGTCGGAGTGGCTCTGCACGTGGCAGTGGTACATCCACGCCCCGGCGCCGACCCCCTCCCCCGCGATGATCTGGAAGCCGAAGGAGTCCGCCGGCCCGGTGATCTTGTTGTCGATGACCCGGCTGGGGTCGTCGGGCCCGGTGAGCATGCCGGTGCGGTTGTCGGCCCAGCGGTGACCGTGCATGTGGAAGGTGTGGTAGTACTCGCCGTGGGTGATCATCACGATCTCGACGCGGTCGCCCACCGTGGCCTCGAAGTCGGGACCGGTGTGCGGCTTGCGGTTGTTGATGAGCATGTCGTTGAAGACGATCGTGTGCGTGGCGTCCGGCAGCACGTCGCCCTTGCGGCGCACGATCACCGGCCCGTACAGGCCCTTGCGGATGCCGCCGGTGCCGTGTTCCGTGCCGACGACGTGGTCGTGGTAGTGCCAGTAGCCCGCGCTGCCCGACCGCCAGGTGCCGTCCGCGCGGCGGCCGGGCTTGTGCGTGCGCCAGGTGTACGTGCGGGTGCCGCCGGGTTCGACGTCGCTCTTGTTCATCGCGGTGCCGTCGCTGGAGATCTCGTAGTCCAGGCCGTGGACGTGCAGACTGGCCCGCACGTCCATCGTGTTCGTGAACTCGATGTGCAGCGTGTCGCCCTCGTTGAGCTCGATCGGCGGGCCGGGGACGGATGCCTTGCCCTTCTCGAAGCCGTAGCCCATCTGACCGTCGGCCAGCTTCTCGGCGTACATCCTGATGTGTCTCACCTCGCCCCCGGCCGGTGCCGTCCTCGCGGTGGCCCCGTCGGCCTGCGGGGCCTCCGCGGCCGCCCCGGCGGTCTCCGGAGCGATGGACAACGATGTCGCGACGGCTGCGCCGCCCAGCAGTACCCGTCGGTTGAAACCTCGCCTGTCCATGCCCAACTCCCCACGCCTGTACGGAATTTGCGGAGACGCAGCCCTGAGTGGCTGTGATGAACCTGTGGGACCGTACCGGCTGCCGTCGCGTTTATCCACGGTCAGGACAAAGTTCGTTCGATCCCGGTCATACCTCTTGGCGAACCACGCAAAGAGGTCTAGCTTCCTTGGCGCTGCTGCCGTGACCGAGGAGGTGCCCATGCACTTGACCGGGTTGAGCGCGAGAAGAAGAGGCTGGGCGGCGTTCGCGACCGCCGGTTTCGTCGCCGCGGGATTGCTGTCCGGCCCCGCCGCCAGCGCACGTCCGGCGCCGGACCCGCCCGTGACAACGATGTCGATCAAGTCGCCGCCCGGCGGCACCGACGTACGGGTGCTGATCTTCTACGGCTCCGCCGCGTCCGGGGACGAGTCTCCGGTCGTGAACGCCGGGATCGCCGCCATCGAGCGGATCGGGCTGTCCGGCCCGGCGAACGAGCGTTTCGCGGTCGAGGCCACGGACAACGCCTCGGTCTTCACCAACGAGAAGAGGCTCGGCCGCTTCCACGCGATCGTGTTCCTGACCGGCGGCGGCGACGTCCTCGATCCGGAGCAGGAGGCGGGTCTGGAGGCGTACATGGAGGCCGGCGGCGGTTTCGTCGGCGTCCACGACGCGGCCCGCGCGGAGCCGTACTCGGACTGGTTCACCGGTCTGGTCGGCGCCCGCCCGGCCGCCTCCAGCCCCGCCGAGGTCCAGCGGGCCACCATCGAGGTGGGTGACCGGCGTCATCCGGCCACCAAGGACCTGCCGATGGAGTGGAAGCGGCCGGACACGTGGCTGAACTGGCAGAAGAACCCGTCCGGTGACGTCCACACCGTGGCCCGGGTGCGCGAGTCGACGTACGCACCCGGTGCGGGCGCCAACGGCGCGGACCACCCGGTCAGCTGGTGCCGGGACTACGACGGCGGCCGGTCCTTCTACACCGGGATGGGCGGCACGGTGTCGTCGTACGACGAGACCGACTTCCGCGCCCATCTGCGCGGCGCCCTGCTGTGGACCACACGGCTGGCGCGGGCCGACTGCAAGGCGACCATCACCGGCAACTACCGGGCCGAGCGTCTGACCGAGCCCAACCAGCCCGGCCTGAACGACCAGATCGGCGAACCGCACGGCCTGGTCACCGCACCCGACGGCCGCGTCCTCTACATCGGCCGGGGCGGCGCGGACGCGTCCCGGCCCGTGATCACCGACTGGAACAACCCGGACGTCGGCAAGGGCAGGGGCGAGATCCACGTCTGGGACCCGAAGACCGGCGAGGTCACGCTCGCCGGTGCGCTGACCGTCTTCGGCAACAAGGGCGGCGGCGACGAGCTGACCAAGGTCGAGGAGGGCCTGCTCGGCATCGAGCTGGACCCGGAGTTCGAGGACAACGGGTGGGTGTACCTGCACTACACGCCGCACTCCGAGATCGACCGCGAGACCCGCATGGCCGAGCGGCGGGTCTCCCGCTTCACGCTCGACCGGGCCACGGACAAGCTGGACCTGGGCAGCGAGAAGGTGCTGCTGAAGTGGCCGGTGCAGATCCACAGCTGCTGCCACGCGGGCGGCGGCATGGCCTGGGACTCCAAGGGCAACCTGTACATCGCGACCGGTGACAACAACTCCAGTGGCTTCAGCGACGGTTACTCGGGCAACAACCCCGAGCCCCACTTCAAGGGCGTGTCCTTCGCCGACGCGCGCCGCACGGCCGGCAACACCAACAACCTCAACGGCAAGATCCTGCGCATCCACCCGGAGCCGGACGGGACCTACACGCTGCCGGAGGGCAACCTGTTCACCGGGAGGGAGACCGCCGAGGGCGGCGGCAAGACGCGCGGCGAGATCTATGTGATGGGCGTCCGCAACCCGGCGCGCATCTCCGTCGACCAGCAGACCGACACCCTGTACGCGGGCTGGGTCGGCCCGGACGCCGGTGCCCCGTCGCCGACGTGGGGCCCGGCCAAGTACGACACGTTCGCCGTGATCACCGAGGCCGGCAACCGCGGGTGGCCGTACTGCATGGGCAACAAGCAGCCGTACCGGGACCGGAACCTGCCGGACCCGTCGAAACCGCTGGGCTGGTACGACTGCGACGCCCCGAAGAACGAGTCGCCGAACAACGACGGCCTGGTCAACCTGCCGCCGGTGACCGGCAACAACATCTGGTACTCGCCGCAGGGCGGCGGCCCCGACTTCCCGCGCGACGAGAACGGCGTTCCGTCGTACGAGCAGGACGAGGCCACCTACAGGCTGCCCTGGCTCAAGGGCGGCGGCCAGGCCGCGATGAACGGCCCGGTCTACCGCTACGACGCGGACAGCACCAGCGCGACCAAGTGGCCCGCGTACTGGGACGGCAAGTGGTTCGTCGGTGACTTCTACGACGCCGACCAGCCGCGCAACGCGGTGCTGATGGACCCGAAGACGCAGGGCGACGGCGGTCTGCCGGTGCACTCGGAGTCACTGAAGAAGATCGTGCCGGTCGGCAACGACGGCATCAAGAACCTGATGGGCTGGAAGTTCGGCCCGGACGGCGCGCTGTACGTCCTCGACTACGGCCGCGGCTTCTTCACCTCGGACTCCAAGTCGGCCCTGTGGCGGGTCACCTACGAGGGCGGCGGCCCGACGCCGGCCGCCGGACAGCTGGCGAGGGGGACCGAGTGATACGCCGACGAAGAATGTGGGCCGCACTGCTGGCCGGTCTGCTGATGATGCTCGGACTGCAGGCGACGTCCGCCTCCGGGCAGCCCGGGGGCGAGGCGCGGGCCGCCGCCGCGGACCAGGTCCTCACCTGGACCGCCGGGAACGACATCACCGCGTACACGTCGGCGCCCGAGACGGCGGTGGCGGGTCCGGCCACGATCGTCTTCGAGAACAGCGAGGCGACCGGCAACACCACCGGCATGCCGCACACGCTGACGTTCGTGACCGGCGACCCCGGGTACAACAGCGACGTCCAGCTCAACATCCTGGCCAGCCCCTTCGACGACCAGGGCGGCAGGCACACCGCCGAGGTCACCCTCACCCCGGGCCGCTACCTGTACCACTGCACGATCCCCGGCCACGGGGAGATGAAGGGCGTGCTCGTGGTGACCGAGGGCGGCGGTGCCGAGGACACCACGGCACCCGAGACCTCGGCCGAGGTCGGCGGCGTGCGGAACGCCGACGGCGCGTACGTCGGCTCCGCGTCGGTGACGCTCGGCGCCACCGACGAGGGCGGCTCCGGCGTCGAGCGGATCGAGTACGCCGTCGGCGCCGACGACGCCTGGCAGCCGTACACCACGCCGGTCGTCGTCGACCAGGTCGGCGAGCACACCGTGCGCTACCGGGCCTTCGACAGGGCGGGCAACGCCGCCGAGGAGAAGAGCGTCACGTTCACCGTGGCCGCCCCGGACACCGACGACACGACCGCGCCGGAGACCTCGGCGACGGTCAGCGGTGAGAGGGTCTCCGACGAGGAGGACAGCGCCTACATCGACATGGCGACGGTGACCGTCACCGCCTCGGACACCGGCTCCGGCGTCAACACCATCGAGTACGCCGTCGGGGACGGCGCCTGGCAGGCGTACACCGCGCCCGTCATGGTGCACGCGGTCGGCGAGCACACCGTGCGCTACCGCGCCACCGACAAGGCGGGCAACGTCGCGGCCGAGAAGAGCGTCGCCTTCACCGTCGTCGCCGCTCCCCCCGAGGACACCGTCCCGCCGGTGACCGGCGCGACGGTGGAGGGCGACAAGAACTCCGCCGGCGCGTACGTCGGCAGCGCCAGGGTGACCGTCGGCGCCACGGACGAGGGCGGCTCCGGGGTGGCCGGCGTGGAGTACTCGCTCGACGCCGGGCCCTACCTGGCGTACACCGGGCCCGTGGTCGTCGACCGGGTGGGCCGGCACACGGTGAGCTACCGGGCGAGCGACAAGGCGGGCAACACCTCCGAGCCGCTGACCGTGAGCTTCACGGTGGTGTCGGGCCAGGTGCCGCCGCCGCCCTGCCCGGAGTACGACGAACGCCTCACGGTGATCGTCGGCACCGTCGACACGGGTGTGCCCAACCGGGTCACGAACAACCGGTGCCGGATCAACGAGCTGATCGAGGACGAGAAGGACTGGTCGTCGCAGCAGCTCTTCCTCAAGCACGTCCGGGAGGTCATGGACCGGCTGCTGGACGAGGGTGTCGTGGACCGGCGGGAGTACCGGGCGGTCAACCAGGCCGCCCGTCAGTCGGGGATCGGCGTGCCCGGCCAGACCGAGGGCTACCGCGCGATCCTGGACGGCTCCCCGGAGTCCTTCGCCCAGTGGCAGCAGGTGGGCGGCGGTTCGTTCGCGCTGAACGACGACGGCTCGATCACCTCCGGCACCAGCACGCCCGGCATGGGCATGCTGTGGTTCCCGGAGCGCACGTACGGGGACTTCTCGCTGAAGCTCCAGTGGCGAGACGACGCGCCCGGCACGGCGAACACCAACGGCGGCGTCTTCGTGCGCTTCCCGCAGGTCCACGACCACCCGGAGGAGTCCCGGCCGGAGTGGGTCGCCATCAAGTACGGGCACGAGGTGCAGGTGTTCGACGGCCCGTCCGGCGACATGTACAAGTCGGGGTCGGTCTACGGCTTCGACCGGGTGGGCCTGGCCGGCGCCGGGGTGACGGAGAAGGGCACCTGGAACGACTACGAGATCCGGGTGGTCGACCAGCACTACTCCGTCTACCGCAACGGCGTGCTGATCAACGAGTTCGACAACACCGGTGGCCAGGACTTCTCCCCGCCGCGCTCGGACGACCCGGGCACGGACGGGCGGCGGTTCGCCTCCGGCTACCTCGGTCTCCAGGTCCACGGCACGACGGACGTGGTGTCGTACCGGGACGTGAGGATCAGGGAGTTGTAGCTCACCCCTCGTGAGGGCGCGGCTTCTTCGCGCGGCTCGGCTGTACCCGGCTGGGTTCCCCCGGCATCTTCGGATACTCGGGCGGGTACGGCAGATCGGCGAGCCCGTGGTCGTGCTCGTCCTTCGTCGCCAGTTCCAGCAGGGCGTCGAGGGAGTGGGCCTCCTCGTCCATGCCCGCGTGCACGTCGCCGAGTGCGGCGAAGCGCGCGGGCATGGTCGTGATGTCGAAGTCCCGCGGGTGCGCGACGCCCACCTCGGTCCAGGTCAGCGGCGCGGAGACCGGGGCGTTCGGGCGGGGGCGCACGGAGTAGGCGGAGGCGATGGTGCGGTCCCGGGCGGTCTGGTTGTAGTCGATGAAGATGCGCTCGCCGCGCTCCTCCTTCCACCACTTGATGGTCACCCGCTCGGGCATCCGCCGTTCCATCTCGCGTCCGACGGCGATCGCGGCGCGCCGCACCTGGGTGAAGGTCCAGCGCGGCTCGATCGGCACGAAGACGTGGATGCCGCGTCCGCCGGATGTCTTGGGCCAGCCGTGCAGTCCGCCGAACTCCGCCAGTACCGCCCGCAGTTCGTGGGCGGCGCGGGCGGCGTCGTCGTAGTCGGTGCCGGGCTGCGGGTCGAGGTCGATGCGCAGTTCGTCGGGGTGGTCGACGTCGCCGCGGCGCACCGGCCAGGGGTGGAAGGTGAGGGTGCCGTACTGGGCGGCCCACAGCGCCGCGGCCTCCTCCGTGGGGCACATCTCGTCGGCGCTGCGACCGCTGGGAAAGGTGATGTGCGCGGTCGGGATCCAGTCGGGCATGCCCTTGGGCGCGCGCTTCTGGTAGAACCACTCGCCGGCGATGCCGTCCGGGTAGCGCTGGAGGGTGGTCGGCCGCTCGCGCAGGGCGCGCAGGAGGCCGGGCGCGACCGCCTGGTAGTACCGGGCCACGTCGAGCTTGGTGTAGCCGTGCTCCGGGAAGAAGACCTTGCCCGGGCTGGACAGCCGCACGGTCCGTCCGCCCGCTTCCAGTTCCACCGCTTCCGCCATGCGAGCCACGGTAGGCCCGCGGCGGGGACCTCGCACATCAGGCGACGGCCGCGGAAGCGGTGGCCGGAGACCGGTACGGAGGGAGGGGAAACCGGCGCACGACGAAGCGGGGCGTCACCGGTCGTGCGGGACCAGCCGTGAGGGACCGGTGGTGCGCGACCAGCACGGCGACCTGCACGGGGGCCCTGACAGACTGGCGGAGTCGCGCCGCGGGTGCGCGGCGGCGTCGACGCCCGGTCTCCCGGGGCGGTCCCAGATGCAGCAGGCTGATCACCCGGCACGCTCAACAAGCGGGGGCCGGTGGCCGCTCCTACAGTCGGATCATGGATCTGCCCGTCATGCCGCCCGTGAAGCCCATGCTCGCCAGGTCCGTGGCGAAGATCCCGCCGGGTATGCACTACGAGGCCAAGTGGGACGGGTTCCGGTCGATCGTGTTCCGCGACGGCGCCGAGGTCGAGTTCGGCAGCCGCACCGGCAAGCCGCTGACCCGGTACTTCCCGGAGCTGGTGGCGGCGGTGCGGGAGCGGTTGCCCGAGCGGTGCGTGCTGGACGGAGAGATCGTGATCGCGCGGGAGGGGCACCTGGACTTCGACGCGCTGACCGAGCGGATCCATCCGGCCGACTCCCGGGTGCGGATGCTCGCCGAAAGGACACCGGCCTCCCTGGTGGCCTTCGACCTGCTGGCGCTGGACGACGCGTCCCTGCTCGACGTAAAGCTCTCCGACCGGCGGGCGCTGCTGGTCCGGGCGCTGTCCGGGGTCACGCCGCCCGTGCACGTGGCGCCGGCGACGGACGACATCGAGGTGGCCCGGCGGTGGTTCGAGCAGTACGAGGGGGCGGGGCTCGACGGCGTCGTCGCCAAGCCGCTCGACCTGCGCTACCGCCAGGACGAGCGGGCCATGTACAAGGTCAAGCATGAGCGCACGGCGGACGCGGTCGTCGCGGGCTACCGCCTCCACAAGAGCGGTCCCGTGGTCGGCTCGCTCCTGCTCGGCCTCTACGACGGCGAGGGCACCCTGCAGCACGTGGGGGTGAGCGCGGCCTTCACCATGAAACGGCGCGCGGAGCTGATGGAGGAACTGGAGCCGCTGCGCATGGACGACGTGCGGGAGCATCCGTGGGCCGCCTGGGCCGAGGAGGCGGCGCACGAATCGGCCCGGCTGCCAGGCGCCCCCAGTCGCTGGTCGGGCAAGAAGGACCTGTCCTGGGTGCCGCTCAGGCCGGAGCGGGTCGCCGAGGTGGCGTACGACCACATGGAGAACGGGGCGCGCTTTCGGCACACGGCCCGCTTCCGCCGCTGGCGCCCGGACCGGACGCCGCGCAGCTGCACGTACGCCCAGTTGGAGGAGCCGGTCCGCTACGACCTCGCGGAGATCCTCGGCGGCCCGTGACGGGCTCCTCCCGGGCGCCCGGTCACGGCTGCATCAGGACCTTGACCGCGCCGTCCTGCTTCTTCTGGAACATCTCGTACGCGTGCGGCGCGTCCGTCAGCGGTACCCGGTGGGTGGCGAAGTCGTCGACGCCGAGCGGGTCCGCGTCCGTCAGGAACGGAATGATCTCGTCGCTCCAGCGGCGCACGTTCGCCTGCCCCATCCGCATCTGGATCTGCTTGTCGAACAGGGTGAGCATCGGCATCGGGTCGGCCATGCCGCCGTACACGCCGGACAGGGAGATCGTGCCGCCGCGCCGTACCAGGTCGATGGCGGTGTAGAGGGCGGCGAGCCGGTCGACGCTGAACCGTTCGGCGAGCGGGCCGCCGACGGCCCGGGGCATCACCGCCGCGGCCTGCTGGATCAGCTTGGCGGCGGCTCCGCCGTGCGCCTCGGTGCCGACCGCGTCGATCACGGCGTCGGGGCCCCGGCCGCCGGTCTCGTCCCGGATCGCGGCGACGAGTTCCTTCTCGTTGTCGAAGGACCGCAGGTCGTACGTCTCCACGCCCCGTTCACGGGCCCGCCGCAGCCGCTCCGGCACGAGGTCCACGCCGAACACCCGCCCGACCCCCTTGGCCCGGGCGATCCGGCAGGCCATGTCGCCGATCGGCCCGAGGCCGAGCACGGCGACGCTGCCGCCCTGGGGGACGCCGGCGTACTCGACCGCCTGCCAG
The DNA here is from genome assembly GCF_053613315.1 of Streptomyces sp. JK94. Lineage (NCBI taxonomy): Bacteria > Bacillati > Actinomycetota > Actinomycetes > Kitasatosporales > Streptomycetaceae > Streptomyces > Streptomyces sp. JK94. The sequence continues at coordinate 39,764 of NZ_JBSICH010000033.1, forward strand.
GCGGTGGGCAGGACGTCGGACAGGTAGACGAACCGGTCGTCGGCCGGGCCCTCCGGCACCTTGATCGGGCCGTACTGGGCCTGGGGCACGCGCAGGTACTCGGCCTGGCCGCCGGGCACCGCGCCGTACAGACGGGTGTAGCCGAACAACTGGGCGCCCATGCCCTCGCCGGTGACCTGGGTCGTCTCGCACTGGGTCGGAAGCCCGGTGCCGCACATGTAGCAGTGCCCGCACGCGATCTGGAACGGCACCACGACCCGGTCGCCGGGCTTGAGGCCGGTCACCTCGGCGCCGACCTCCTCCACGATGCCCATGGGCTCGTGGCCGAGGATGTCACCCGGCGTCATGAACGGCGTGAGCACCTCGTACAGGTGCAGGTCGGAGCCGCACAACCCGGTGGACGTGACGCGGATGACCGCGTCCGTCGGCTCCTGGATCCTCGGGTCGGGCACCTCCTCCACCCGCAGGTCCCGCTTGCCCTGCCACGTCACTGCCTTCATCGCCTCGCGCTCCCTCCGTCGCCCCGTGCGGGCCGGTCCTGCGTGGCGGCCGGGTACCCGGCCGCCCCCCCGCCGAACCGCCGCCGGTTTCGTCCGAACAGCGGATCATGTGACGCGCACCGCGCGCCGTATCAGATTCGGTCAGGTATGGCACTAAATGCTTCCTGAAGCACACAATCGATGACAGAGGATGGGTGGGCGGGTGGTCGGAATGCGACGAAGGAAGCACAGGCGGCGCGGTGGCGCGCTGCTGACCGCGACGCTGGCGCTCTCACTGGGGGCGGCCTGCACGGCCGGCCCCGGGGCGGGGGACGACGCCCGGGCACCGGAACCGGCACGGTCGCCCACCGCGGACAGCCGGGCCTCGGTGCTCGCCGTCAAGGTCGACAACGTCCCCGCCGCCCGCCCGCAGTCGGGCCTCACGGCCGCGGACGTGGTCTACGTGGAACCGGTGGAGGGCGGGCTGAGCCGCCTGATGGCGGTCTACGCGACGGAACTGCCCGGGTCGGTCGGGCCGGTGCGCAGCGCCCGCGAGTCGGACCTGGAGCTGCTGCGCCAGTTCGACCGGCCGACGCTGGCCTTCTCCGGCGCGCAGAGCAAGCTGCTGCCGCTCATCGACCGGGCACCGGTGCGCGCGGTACCGCCGGACGACGAGTCCGGCGCCTACGTGCGTGACGAGGACCGGTCCGCCCCGCACAACCTGTACGTACGGCCCGGCCGGCTGCTGCCGAAGACTCCCGGCGCCGACGCCCTGACCACGGGTTTCCGCTACGGCGAGGCCCCCGACGGCGGCCGGGCCGAGACCTCCCGCACGGTGCGCTACCCGTCGGCGTCCTTCACCTTCACCTGGTCCGACAGCCGTGACCGCTGGCTGGTCGCCATGGACGGCGCCCCGGCCCGGACGGCCGAGGGCGGACGTCTGGCACCGGCGACGGTCGTCGTGCAGCACGTGACCGTCCGCGAGTCCGCCTTCCGCGACTTCCGGGGCAGCAACTCGCCCTACGTCGAGTCGGTGGGGTCCGGGACGGCCGAGGTGCTGCGCGACGGGCGGGTGTACGACGCGACCTGGAAGCGCGGCGGACCCGCGGACGGCACGTCCTTCACCGCCGGGGACGGTACGCCGTTGGACTTCGCGCGGGGCCAGGTGTGGGTGGTGTTCGTCGACGCGGCGAAGCAGCCCTGATCAGCCCGGGGCCACCGCGGGTTCGGCCGGGTGGCGGAGCCCTTCGGCGGCGTCCGCGACCCGGCGGATCAGGTCGAGGAGGACGGCCTGCTCGTCCGCGGCGAGCGGGGCGAGGAAGACCTGGTTCATCCTGGCCGTGCGCACGGCCAGCCTGCGGTGGACGCGCAGCCCCTCGTCGGTCGGGCGGAGCAGGGAGCGGCGGCCGTCCTGCGGGTCGCGGACCTTGTCCAGCAGCCCGCGCCGGCCGAGCCGGCTGACCACCTCGGCGATGGTGGAACGGTCCAGGCCCACCCGCTCCCCCGCCGTGCGCTGGTCCAGGCCCGGCTCGGCGACCAGGGCGTTGAGGACCGCGAACTGCGGAGAGGTGATCTCCTCCGAGACCATCGTGTTCCACAGCAGGTAGTGCGCCTGCTGCAGCCGCCGGGCCAGGTGCCCGGGGTGGGTGGTCAGGTCGACCGCGGCCATGTGCGCTCCTGTGGTCATTTCTGTTGGTGCACTGACGATACATCGGACCGGTATCGGCTGTCCGGTGACGCGACAGGCGATCCACCTCGCACGATGTGGACTCTTGACGCCCCGGGCGTCCGGTGGCAGCGTGTGGGGCACCTCGCTGAGATACTCAGTGCGCTGATTAATCGGCAGGACCGGTGCGCGGTTCCGGGCGCTTGGAAGAGATGGGGCTTCTCGGATGGACAAGGTGGTGGCCACGGCCGCCGAGGCGGTGGCCGACGTGCCGGACGGCGCGTCGCTCGCGGTGGGCGGTTTCGGGCTGTGCGGCGTGCCCGACGTCCTGATCGGGGCCCTGTACGAGCGCGGGACCGGCGGCCTGTCGGTCGTCTCCAACAACTGCGGGGCGATGGAGTCCGGACTGGCGGTCCTGCTGGCCGCGGGGCGGATCGCCCGCGTGACCGGGTCCTACATAGGCGCCAACAAGGAGTTCGCGCGGCAGTACCTGGGCGGGGAGCTGGAGGTGGAGATGATCCCGCAGGGCACGCTGGCCGAGCGGCTGCGGGCCGGCGGGGCCGGCATCCCCGCCTTCTACACCCCGGCCGGAGTCGGCACGCAGGTCGCCGACGGCGGGCTGCCGTGGCGCTACGACGGCTCCGGCGGGGTCGCGCTGGCCTCGCCGCCGAAGGAGGTCCGCGCGTTCGACGGCACCGAGTACGTGCTGGAGCGCGGCATCCGCACCGACTTCGCGCTGGTGCGGGCGGCCAGGGGCGACCGGCACGGGAACCTGGTGTTCAACAGGTCGTCGCGGAACTTCAACCCGCTGGCGGCGATGGCCGGCCGGGTGACGGTCGCGGAGGTGGAGGAACTGGTCGAGCCCGGCGGGATCGACCCGGACGCGGTGCACCTGCCGGGGATCTTCGTGCAGCGGGTGGTCGCGCTGACGCCCGAGCAGGCGGCGGACAAGAGGATCGAGCGGCGGACGGTGAGTTCCTGATGGCCTGGACGCGTACGGAGATGGCCGCGCGGGCGGCGCGTGAACTGCGGGACGGCCAGTACGTCAACCTCGGCATCGGCCTGCCGACGCTCATCCCGAACCACCTCCCCGAGGGCGTGGAGGTGACCCTGGAGTCCGAGAACGGCATCCTGGGCACCGGCCGGTACCCGACCGAGGACGAGGTCGACCCGGACCTGATCAACGCCGGCAAGGAGACCGTGACGGTCCTGCCGGGCGCCTCCTTCTTCGACTCGGCGCTGTCCTTCGGCATGATCCGGGGCGGTCACATCGACGTGGCCGTGCTGGGCGCGATGCAGGTCTCCGCGACGGGCGACCTGGCGAACTGGGCGGTCCCGGGCAAGATGATCACCGGGATCGGCGGGGCGATGGACCTCGTCCACGGTGCCCGCACCGTCATCGTGGTGATGACCCACACGGCCAAGGACGGCTCGCCCAAGATCCTCCGGGAGTGCGCGCTGCCGCTCACGGGCAGGGCGTGCGTGGACCGCATCGTCACCGACCTCGGCGTCCTCGACGTCACCGGGGACGGACTCGTCCTCGTGGAGTGCGCGCCCGGGGTGAGCGCCGACGAGATCGCCGCCAGGACCGACGCCGAGCTGACCGTCGCGAAGGGACTGAAGTGAAGGACGTCTACGTCGTCGACGCGGTGCGGACCCCGTTCGGCAAGTACAACGGCGGCTTGGCGGGCGTCCGCCCGGACGACCTGGCCGCGCACGCCGTCCGGGAGCTCCTCGCCCGCACACCCGCCCTGGACCCGGCCCGCGTCGAGGACGTGTACTTCGGCAACGCCAACGGCGCCGGCGAGGAGAACCGCAACGTCGCCCGCATGGCCGCCCTCCTGGCCGGCCTGCCCACCACCGTGCCCGGCGTCACCGTGAACCGGCTGTGCGCCTCCGGCCTCGAAGCGGTGATCCAGGCCGCGCGGGCCGTCGCCGTCGGGGACGCCTCGATCGTCCTCGCGGGCGGGGTGGAGTCGATGACCCGGGCGCCGTACGTGCTGCCCAAGTCGGACCGGCCCTTCCCCGCCGGGCACACCGAGCTGTACTCCACCACCCTGGGCTGGCGCATGACCAACCCGAGGATGGACCCGCAGTGGACCATCCCCCTCGGCGAGAGCGCGGAACTGATCGCCGACAAGCACGGCATCACCCGGGAGCAGCAGGACGTGTTCGCCCTCGCCTCCCACCACAAGGCCGCCCGGGCCCAGGGCGACGGCCTGTTCGACGCCGAACTCGCGCCCGTCCCCGTGCCCCGGCGCACGGGCGACCCGGTCGGCTTCGCCGCCGACGAGTGCGTACGCCCGACGGCCTCCCTGGAGGCGATGGCGAGGCTGAAGCCGGCCTTCCGCACGACGAGCGAAGCGGGACCGGGGTCCCCCCGTCCGGAGGCCGGGGGAGGCACCGTCACCGCGGGCAACGCCTCGCCGCTCAACGACGGCGCCGCGGCGCTCCTCCTCGTGGACGAGGAGGGCCTGGCGGCCACCGGCCGCGAACCCCTCGCCCGGATCTCGGCGACCGGTGTCTCGGCGACCGACCCGCACTACTTCGGACTCGCCCCCGTCGAGGCCGTGAACCGCGCCCTCGTCAAGGCCGGCCGCACCTTCGCCGACCTGGACGTCCTCGAACTCAACGAGGCCTTCGCCGCCCAGGTGCTGGGCTGCGTGGCCGAGTGGCCCGAGTTCGACCCCGCGATCCTCAACCCCCAGGGCGGAGCCATCGCCCTGGGCCACCCCCTGGGCGCCTCCGGTGCCCGCCTCGCCGGCACCGTCGCCCACCAGCTCGCCCGCAGGGGCGGCGGCACCGGCATCGCCACCCTCTGCATCGGTGTCGGCCAGGGCCTCGCCCTGGTCCTCGACCGCTAGTCACCCACGGGAACCCCATGACTCTCACCCAGCACGACATCGACGCGGAGATCGCGGCCGAGCGCGCCGCCTACGCCAAGCGGGTCACCGACGGCGGGCCCCGAGAGCACCACCCGCGCCGCGACTACGCGCCGTACCGCTCCTCGGTGCTGCGCCATCCGAAACAGCCGCCCGTCGCCATCGACGTCACCAAGGACCCGGAGCTGGTGGAGCTGTCCTCCCCCGCCTTCGGGGAGCGGGACATCACCGGGATCGACAACGACCTGACCCGGCAGCACGACGGGGAGCCGATCGGCGAGCGCATCACCGTCTCCGGCCGGCTCCTCGACCGGAACGGCAGACCCGTGCGCGGCCAGCTCGTGGAGATCTGGCAGGCGAACTCCGCCGGCCGCTACGCCCACCAGCGCGAGCAGCACGACGCGCCGCTGGACCCGAACTTCACCGGTGTGGGCCGCACCCTCTCCGACGACGACGGCTTCTACCGCTTCACCACCGTGCAGCCGGGCCCGTACCCGTGGCGCAACCACGTCAACGCCTGGCGCCCGGCGCACATCCACTTCTCGGTGTTCGGCTCGGCGTTCACGCAGCGGCTCGTGACGCAGATGTACTTCCCCGGCGACCCGCTGTTCCCGTACGACCCGATCCTGCAGTCCGTGACGGACGACGCCGCGCGGCAGCGACTGGTCGCGACCTACGACCACAGCCTGTCCGTGCCCGAGTTCTCCCTCGGCTACCACTGGGACATCGTGCTCGACGGCCCGAACGCCACCTGGATCGAAGAAGGACGCTGACCCGCCATGACGAGGATCGACACCAGCAGCCCGGAGCACGTGCTGCCCACGCCGTCGCACACGGTCGGCCCGTTCTACGGGTACGCGCTGCCCTTCCGCGGCGGTGAGGACATCGCGCCCACCGGGCATCCGGACACGGTCACCGTGCACGGGTACGTGTACGACGGCGGGGGCGACCCGCTGCCGGACGCGCTCGTGGAGGTGTGGGGGCCGGGTGCGGACGGCACGCTGCCGACGGCCGACGGCTCGATGCGGCGCGACCCGGCCTCCGGCGGCTTCCTCGGCCGCAACGGCGTGGAGTTCACCGGCTTCGGCCGCATCCAGACCGACGCGAACGGCCACTGGTACGTGCGGACGCTGCGGCCCGGCGCACGCGGGGGCCACGCGCCGTACGTCAGCGTGTGCGTGTTCGCGCGCGGCCTGCTCGTGCACCTGTTCACCCGGATCTACCTGCCGGGCGACGCGGCGCGGCTCGCCGCCGACCCGCTGCTGTCCCGGCTGGACCCGCACCGCCGCGACACGCTGATCGCTTCGGAGGAGGGCGGCGGGACGTACCGTTTCGACATCCGCCTTCAGGGCGAGGGCGAGACGGTCTTCCTGGAGTTCCAGTGACATCAGCTCCCGACACGGGTCTGCTCGCTCCGGGGTGGGCGGGTGCGCCGGCCGCCGACGCCACCGACGACCGCGCCTACCTCCGGGCGCTGCTCGACGCGGAGGCGGCCCTGACCCGGGCCCAGGCCGGGCTGGGGCTCGCCCCCGCCGGGGCGGCGAGCGCGGTGACCGAGGCGGCCGACCCGGCCCGTTTCGACGTGCGCTCCCTGGCCGAGCGCGCCCGGAGCGGCGGGAACCCGGTGATCCCGCTGGTGGCCGACCTGACCAAGGCGGTCGGCGAGGAGTTCGGGCCGTACGTGCACCGGGGTGCGACCAGCCAGGACATCCTGGACTCGGCGACGATGCTGGTCGCGGCCCGCACCCTGGACCTGCTGCTGCCCGGCCTCGGCCGTGCGGAGGCGGCGCTGGCCCGGCTGGCCGCCGAGCACCGGGACACGGTGATGCCGGGCCGGACGCTCACCCAGCACGCCGTGCCGACGACCTTCGGGCTGAAGGCGGCCGGCTGGCGGGCGCTGGTGCTCGACGCGCGGGACCGGATCCGGACCGTGCGCGACGCCCTGCCCGCCCAGCTCGGCGGCGCCGCGGGGACGCTGGCCGCCTTCGGGGCGTACGGCGCGACGGACCCGACGGCGCTGCCCGCGGCGTACGCCCGTGAACTCGGCCTGCGGACCCCCCTGCTGCCCTGGCACACCCTGCGCACGCCGGTCGCCGACCTGGCGGGCTGTCTCGCCCTCACCACCGGGGCGCTCGGGAAGATCGCGGCCGACGTGCTGACGCTCTCCCGCACGGAGCTGGGCGAGGTCGCCGAGGGCAACGGCGGCGGCTCCTCGGCGATGCCGCACAAGGCCAATCCCGTACGGGCCACGCTCATCGGGGCGGCGGCCCGGCGCGCGCCGCAGCTCGCGGCCACGCTGTACGGCTCCCTGGCCGCCGAGGACGAGCGGCCGGCCGGTGCCTGGCACGCCGAGTGGGAGCCGCTGCGGGACCTGCTGCGGCTGGCCGGCGGGGCCGTTCACGACGCCGCCGCGATGGCCGGGGCGCTCCGGGTGCGCCCGGACGCCATGCGCGCGCACCTGGGTCTCACGCACGGACTGATCGTGTCCGAGCGGCTCTCCGCCGAGCTGGCGCCGGTGCTCGGCCGGGCCCGTGCCAAGGAGCTGCTCGCCGACCTCGCCCGGCGGACGTACACCGAGGGCCGCGACCTCGGCGGTCTCCTCGCCGAGGTACCGGAGCTGTCCGGTGTCGACCTCGCCTCCCTGACCGACCCCGCCCGCTACACCGGCTCCGCCGGAGCCCTGACCGACCGTGCTCTGGAGCGACGTTGACCGTGCTCAACCACCTGGCCGAAGGCCCCGCCTCCGCTCCCCCGCTGCTGCTCGGGCCCTCGTTGGGCACCTCGTACGCGCTGTGGGACCAGGTGGCGCCCGAACTGTCCGCCGGGCACCGGGTGATCCGCTGGGACCTGCCGGGCCACGGGGGCTCGGCCGCGGACCTGATCGGGCCGGGCGCGACCGTCGGGGACCTCGCCGGCCTGGTGCTGGCGCTCGCCGACTCGCTCGGGGCGGAACGGTTCGCCTACGCCGGGGTGTCGCTGGGCGGCGCGGTGGGGCTGCATCTGGCCGTGCACCACCCGGAGCGGGTGTCGTCGCTGGCCGTCGTCTGCTCGTCGGCGCACTTCAACGGTGCGAAGGCGTGGGAGGAGCGGGCCGCGACGGTGCGCGCGGAGGGGCTGGCGAAGCTCGCCGAGAGCGCGGACGACCGGTGGTTCACCCCGGGATTCACCGTGCCGGAGCTGGTCCGGGACCACCGGGAGGCCGACCCCGGGGCGTACGCCGCCTGCTGCGACGCGCTGGCCGCCTTCGACCTGCGGGACCGGCTCGCGGAGATCTCCGTGCCGACCCTGCTGGTCGCCGGGCGGGAGGACCCCGCGACGCCGCCCGCGCATCTGCGGGAGATCGCCGACGCCGTGCCGGGGGCCACGCTGACCGAGCTGCCGGGGGCCTCGCACCTGGCGCCGGCGGAGCGGCCCGAGGCGGTGCTGACCGCGCTGCGGGCGCACTTCGGCGGCGGGGCCGGGCGGGGCATGGCGGTGCGGCGCGAGGTGCTGGGCGACGCGCACGTGGACCGGGCGCAGGCCCGGCAGACCCCCTTCACCGCCCGTTTCCAGGACTTCATCTCGCGCTACGCCTGGGGCGAGATCTGGACCGACCGGACGCTCTCGCGCCGTGAGCGCAGCATGATCACGCTGACGGCGCTGGTCGCGCACGGCCACTACGAGGAACTGGCCATGCACGTACGGGCGGCGCGGCGCAACGGGCTGACGACGGACGAGATCGGCGCGGTGCTGCTGCAGACGGCGGTGTACTGCGGGGTGCCGGCGGCGAACTCGGCGTTCGCGGCGGCCCAGCGGGTGCTGGCCGAGGAGGACGGCGCCGGCGGCTGACGTGCTCCGGCACGGGGGCGGGGGCGGGGGCCCCTCAGCCCCCGTGCCCCGCCGCCAGTGCTTGCCCGGCCCGCGCCGCCAGCCCGTCCGCACCGCACGACTCGGCCAGGGCCAGGCCGCGGCGCAGCTCCGTCTCCGAGCGGGCGGCGATGCCGTACTCGACGCGTGCGGCCGCGTGTTCGTACTGGCAGGGCGAGGCCTCCAGGTAGGTGACGGCCTGCGCGGCGAGCCGGACGGCGCGCTGGCCGGTCTCCAGGGCGGCGGCGCAGCGCAGGGCCTCCCCTATCGCGGTGTCCGTGCCGAAGCGCTCGGCCTGGCGGCGGGCGTCGGTGGCGAGCCGGGCGGCGCGGCCGGGGTCCTCCGTGGCGAGGGCCCGGGCCAGCTCGGTCGCCCAGGGATGCACGACCGGGTTGTACCTGCCGCGGGCGGCCGCCGCCTTCTCGGCGGTCTCCAGTTCGTTGACGCCCTCCTTGGCGCGGCCGGTGGCGAGCAGCAGCCGGGCCCGCACGGGACGCGGGTCGGGCAGCACGATCGTGGACGGGTACGGCGGGTCGAAGCCGTAGCGGTCGGCGACGGTGCGGGCCTCGTCGACGTGGCCGCGGGCGAGCAGCGTGTCGATCAGGTTGCAGGTCGCCGACCAGTACAACGGCAGTCCGCGGCCGACCCGTTCGGCGATGCGCAGCGAGGCGCGCAGGGACTTCTCGGCCTCCCTGAGCCGGCCCCGCCTGCGGTGGCCGAGGCCCACGTAGGCGTGCGCGAGGGCGAGGTGGCCGCCGCTCCAGCCGGCCGTCTCGTAGGAGCTGAGGGCCTCGGTGAAGAGTGCCTCGGCACGGTCGAGCCGGTCGGTGTACGCGTAGCAGTTGGCCAGCATCATCGGCAGTTCCAGACCCCACTCGGTGTCGGTCCAGCCGAGTCCGGGGGCGAGGCGGCCGTTGACGAGCGCCCGGTCGCACAGCTCGACGACCTCCTCGGCGCTCTCGCCCCGGGTCATGGCGTCGAAGCCGCGCAGGATGAGCAGGGCGCGCTCCGCGTTGTCGCGGCCGGTGCAGGTGCCGGCGAGTTCGGTGAGGCGCTCGGAGCGTCCGGGCGAGGGCGTCTCGCCGGGGTGGATGCCCTCCCACATGTACTGGACGGCCTGGAGCCGCAGCCGCACGGACGGGTCCTGGTTCCGGGCGGCCTCCGCCTGGACGGTGCGCACGGCCTCCTCCAGCTGGTCGTTGTGGAGGAGTGCCTCGGAGAGCCTGAAGACGGCGTTGACGCGCTGCTCGCCGTCCAGGCCCGGCAGGGCGAGGGCGGTGCGCAGGTGCCGGATGGTGGTGGCGGGCGCGGTGAGGAGGGTGGCGCAGCCCAGTTCGTAGAGGACCCGGGCATGCGTGTCGGGCAGCGGCGGTTCCTCCAGGGCGCGTTCGAGGCAGCGGCGGGCCGCGTCGGGGGCGCCGACGGCGAGGTGCTCGCGGGCCGCCTCGCGCAGCTGCTGGACGACCTCCGGGTCGTCGTCGGGATACACCTGCAGCAGATGACGGGAGGCGGCCGCGGCGCCGAGTCCGGAGTCGGTGACCAGCTGGGCCGCTATGCCGTGCATCGCCGTGCGCAGCGCGTCGGGGATGGAGTTGTACACGGCGGTGGCGATCAGCGGATGGACGAACTCCAGGTCGCCCGCGTCCGGCTGCGGGGCCCCGGGGTCGGGTTCGGTGAGGATGCGGGCGTTGCGCAGCAGTTCGGCGCAGCGGACGGCGTCGTCGCGGTCGAGGGTGGCGAGGCGGGCCACCATGCCGACGGTGATGCCGCCGCCGAGGATGGCCGCGGCCCAGGCGAACCGGGTGGAGTCGACGCCGAGCTGCTCCAGGCGGGCGACGAGGCCGCCGCCCCGCGCGGAGCGGTTCAGCGCGCGCAGTTCGTCGGCCTGCGCCTCGACCGGTTCCAGGTCGCTGTCGTGGACCTTGGCGAGGAGTTCGACGGTCTCGTAGGGATTGCCGCCCGTGACGGCCCACACCTCGCGGCAGAACGCGGCGTCGGCGTGGTCGCCCAGGGTGGACCGGGTGAGGCCGGCCGTCGCTTCGGGGGTGAGGGCGTTCAGCGGGGCGAGCGGGCGGCCCGCGGCGACGACGGCGTCCAGGTGGCAGGCGCTGTCCCCGCCGACCTCGCCGGGGCGGCGGGCGACGACGACCAGGACCGCGGTCTCGTCGAGCCGTTCGGCGAGCGCGGCGAGCCAGCGCAGGGTCTCCTGGTCGGCCCAGTGGGCGTCGTCGATCAGCAGGACCAGGGGCCACTCCCGGCGGGCGAGCCGGCGCACGGCGGCGACCAGGCCGTCGCACACGCCCTGCGGGTCGGCCTGCCGCTCCCCCGGGTCCGCTATGCCGAGGGCGGGGCCCGCGATGTCGTACCACTCGCCGAGGTACTCCCGCGCCTCCTCCGGGAGCATCGACACGAGCGCGGGCTGGAGCAGTTGGCGCACCACGTGGAAGGGGACGGACCTGAGGGTCTCGCCGCCGCGTGCCGACCAGACGGTGCAGCCGCGGGCCTCGGCGATGCGGCGGGTCTCGGCGAGCAGTGCGGTCTTGCCGAGTCCGGCCTCGCCCCGGGCGACCAGCAGGGTCCCGGAGGACGAGCCGTCGACGCACAGGGCGTCCACCGCCCGTGCGATGGTGGCGACTTCCTCGTCGCGCTCCCAGAGGGAGGCCGAGGCGGCGGCCGTCCGCCGTACCTCCGTCATCCCGCTACCTCCCCAAGTCGCCCGAATGACGTACAGACCCTGAGCCTATCCGTCCGGTCGCGCCCATGGTGCGCGGTCCGGGCAGCAGTTGCCGTGACGGGTGACATGCGGTAAGGCGCGGACGACGCGCCGGACCCGTCGTCAGCCGGTGAGCCGGTCGACTCCGCACGGGCCGCGGGGCGGGCGTGCCGCGATCGTGCCGGGCCTCTCATCCGGCTTTCACCGACGCCTCATACGGTGGGCCCATGACGCAGGCGACTCCTCCCGGGTGGTACCCGGACCCCGGACAGAAGAATGACGGTCCCGCCACCGAGCGCTGGTGGGACGGCACGGTGTGGACGGACCAGGTCCGCTCCGCGGGGCCGGCCGCCGCGTGGGGGCCTCCCGCGCCGCAGCCGGCACCGCAGCAACCCGCCCAGCAGGCGGTGCCCGACGGCGGGCCCGGGCCGTATCCCGTGCACCCCGGCTATCCGGGGTTCCCCGTCCAGCAGCCGTCCGCGCGGCGGCGCCGGCTGCGCACCGGCATAGCCGTCGCGGCGGCCGTGGCCGTGCTCGCCGGCATCGGTGCCGGTGTGTACGTGCTGGCCGACGACGGTACGGGCGACAGCGCGTCCTCGCAGCAGGACCGGCGCGCTCCCGGCGGACAGGAGGGGCCGTTCGGCGGCTCGGGCGGGGGCGGTGAGTCGCCCGCGCCGGGCTCTCCGGGCGAGTCGCAGCCGCCCACGATCGACAGCGGATCGGTCACGGACCCGGTCAGCGGGATCAGCCTGCCCATCCCGGACGGCTGGTCCGGGCAGCAGTTGTCGGTCGGCGCGACGGTGACCTCGGACGACAGCTACACGTGTCCCGGTGACACCTCCGCGACCTGCACCAAGGGCGGTGCCTACTCGGCTCCCGCGGTGGTGCTGGGCACCCGGGGCGACAGTGCCGAAGAGGTCGCGAAGGCCGACATCGAGGCGAACGCCGAGGAATCCTACGGCGGCGAGTCCTACGGCGGGATCACCTCGCACGACGAGCTGGCGTCCGAGGCGGTCACGGTCGCCGGGCAGCAGGGCTACCTGGTCCGCTGGAAGGCGGTCACCAGCAAGGGTGCGGACGGCTACGTCGAGTCGCTCGCCTTCCCCGCGCCCGCCGACCCCGAGCGCATCGTCGTCGTCCGCTTCGGCGTGGACACCGACGAGGAGCAGGCGGTCATCGACGAGATCACCGAGGGGATCCGGGTGGACTCCTCCCAGGGCGGCGGAGGCAGCGGTCAGGACGTCTGACCGTCCGGGGACGGCAGTCGGCCGGGCGGGGCGCCCTTCCGCTCAGAGGGCGTCCCACCCGGCCGGGGTGCGCGCCGCCCCCGTCCCCACGGTGCGGCGCGGACAGGCCGCCGTCCGGTCATCCCACGGACGGCGGCCTGGGTCTCAGGTCAGGCCCAGGGCCGGCAGCACGACGGCCTCCACGAATGCCACCAGGTACTCCGCGTCGGCCTGCTCGCCCTCGACGACGGGCCGCATCCGCAGCATGCCGAACATCTGGGCGGGCACGTACTCCAGCGCCGGGTGGCCGGCGGCCACCTCTCCCCGGCCGACCCCGCGGTCGAGGATCTCCCGGAGTGCGGCGATCTCCGGCTCGACGAGCGCCTCGCGCAGCGCGCACTGGAGTTCCGGGTCCTGCATGACCGAGTGGCCGAGCGCCTGGAGCAGCCCGGTGTCCTTGCCGGCCCCCTCCCCCGCGGCCCGGGCCGCCTGGCGCAGGTCCTCGGCGAGCGACCCGGTGTCGATGCCGGTGAAGCGCGCCCGGCGGCGGCTGCGCAGCGCGGCGGCCACGAACTGGGGCTTGGTCCTCCACTGCCGGTAGAGCGTGGACTTGCTGCACCGGGTGCTGGCGGCGACGCCCTCCATGGTGACGGCGTCGTAGCCGCAGGTCCGGATCTGTTCGAGCACGGCGTCGAAGAACTCCTGCTCACGCTGGGGCGTGATCTTGGAGCGGCGCGGCGTGCCGACCGTGTCCGGTCGGTCCTCAGCCTGCGACGTCATCGGCTCTGCTCCTCACTCCCAGCGGCGGTACAGCGGCGGTACAGCGTCACTCGAGGGGCCCGTGCTCCAGTGTGTGCCATGCCATCGATACGTCAGTGTACCGGTACCCGAGTGTATCGGTACACTCCCGTATCGGTACACTGGCGTATCGGAACGGGTTCGTATCGATGGGAACGGTCACATCCATCCGTTCCCGCGCGTCATACACCTGTGGACCGCACGCACCGCCGTCAGTGAAGGGGCCGGGGGATGAATGCCCGCACCGAGCCTGCAGAAGCGGGGCCGAACGCACCCGCGCGACCGCCTCTCGTCCGTGAGCTCCTGCTCGTGGCAGGGCTCTTCCTCGTGTACAAGCTCGGCCGGGGGCTGGCGACCGGCCACACCCCGGAGGCCTTCCGCAACGCCCACCGCGTACGGGACTGGGAACGCGCGCTCCGGCTGCCCGACGAGGGAACGGTGCAGTCCCTGCTCCTGCACGGCGACGCCCTGATCCGCACGGCGAACACCTACTACGCCGCGGTCCACTTCCCCGCGACCGCGGCCCTCCTGGTCTGGCTCTACCTGCGGCGACCGGCCCACTACGGCTGGGCCCGCCGGGTGCTGGCCGCGGTGACCGGCGCCGCGCTCGTGCTCCACCTGCTCTTTCCGCTCGCCCCGCCGCGCATGCTGGGCGCCACCGGGCTGATCGACACGGCCCGGGTCTTCGGCCCCTCGGTCTACGGCCCGCCGAGCGCCGACCAGCTGTCGAACCAGTTCGCGGCGATGCCCTCGCTGCACTTCGGCTGGGCCCTGATGCTGGCGGTCGCCCTGATCGTCGCGACCCGCTCGCGTCTGCGGTGGCTGTGGCTGCTGCATCCGCTGGTGACGCTGCTGGTCATCGTGGGCACGGCGAACCACTACTGGCTCGACGTCCTCGTGGCGGCGGCCCTGCTGGGCCTCGCGCTGGCGGTGCTCCGTCCGTCGCACCGCCCGCGGCGCGCCGTGGCCCACCGCGGGCCGCAGGCCCGTCGCCGGGTGGCGCAGCGGCACCGGCCCGAACTGGTGGGGACGGGCCGGTGAACGCCGCGCTGATCGCCGTCCTGCTGTCCCTGGTCTCCGCGTGTGCCTACGCCGCCGCGGCCGTCGCCCAGGAACGACTGGCCTCCCGCAGCCCCGGCACCGGTGCGCTGCGCCTGCTGGCGTCCGGCGCCTGGTGGTGGACGGTCGCCCTCAACGGATCGGCCGCGCTGCTGCACGTCGTGGCCCTCAAGTACGGCCCCCTGACCGTCGTCCAGCCGCTCGGTGCGCTCACCCTGGTCGCGGCGGTGCCGCTGGGGGCGCGGGTGGCGGGCCGGCGGGTGAGCGCGGTCGAGTGGCGGGGCACCGGACTGACGCTGCTGGGGCTGGGCGCCCTGTTGCTGACCGCCTCCGGGCCGGCGCCCGACGACGTGCTGAGCGTGCCCGAGGCGCTGGGGGTGTCCGGCGCGACGGCGGCCCTGATCGGCATGCTCGCGTGGCCCGGCGCCCGGCCGGGGCTGCGGCACGCGACGGCGTCCGGCATCGCCTCCGGGGTCGCCTCGGCCCTCACCCAGACCGTCACGGTCGCCGCCACGGACCGTTCGGGACCGCTGCTCGGCGTCCAGGTGATCGGGGTGGCCCTGCTGGTGTCCGCCTTCGCGGCGGGCGGGCTGCTGTTGTCGCAGACGGCGTACCGGGGTGGCCTGGGCGCGCCCCTGGCGGTGGTGACGCTGGCCAATCCGGTGGCCGCCGCGGTGATCGGACTGTTCCTGCTCGGTGAGCGGCTGCGGGGCGGCGCGGGCGGTGTGCTGCTGGCGCTGGCCGGCGCGGTGCTGGCCGCCTGGGGCGTCGTCCAGCTCAGCCGGGCGACGCCCCGGCGGCCCGACCACGCCGGTTCCGCGGCGGCCGTGCCGACGGCGGTGCCGGCCGGGCAGGAACCGCCGGGGCCGTCCGTGCCACCGGGGCCGCCGGGGCCGAGGCGGGCGGGGCCGGTGCTGGTGCCCCGGCAGCCGCAGCCGGGGCGCCTCACACGGCTGTAGCGGCCGTCAGTCCGTGACGATCGCGGGTGGCTCACCCACGGCCGGCCGTTCTCCACGTGGCCGGCGAAGCGCCGCAGGAACGCGGGGTCGGTCTCGGAGGTGACCGTCACGTCGTACCAGCGCCGGCTGCGGGTGAGGTCGACGGTGTGGCGCACGGTCGCCCCGGGGCGCACGGTGACGGTCCCGCCCCGGCCGCCGTAGGCGTTCGCGATCCGCAGGCGGGCCGTGCCGGTCCCGGCGTTGGTCACGGTCAGCCGCACGGCGTCGCCGGTGTGCCGGGCGGTGACCTCGGCACCGGGGGTCTCGTCGCGGCCCCGGAAGACGCGCAGGAAGCCGTTGGGGCCGTGCACCGTCAGGTCGTGGACGCCGTCGGAGTACGCCGGGTTCCAGGTGTCCGCGACGCTCTTGCCGGCCTCCGTGGTGCAGGTCCAGGGGCCGTCGGTGCGGTTGCCGGGGGTGACGAGGAACGCGGCTCCGGGGCCGGAGGCGAGCCGGAACCTCCCGGTCGCCGCGTCCACGGCGCCGTCCACGTGCGGGGCGTACCGCAGCGGGCGGGTGGGGCGCATGCCGGGCTCCTGCCGGGGCATGTCCGGGTCCGCGGGCGGGGCCGGACGGTAGTCGGGGTGGCGTACGCGGTCCGGCGGCTCGTAGACGTCGGTGTCCGGCAGGCCGGCCGGGCGGCTGTCGTGCCGGGAGAAGTCGAAGGCGGAGGTCGGGTCGCCGCAGATCGCGCGCCGCCACGGGGAGATGCCCTGCTCGCGGACGCCGAAGCGGCGCACCGTGAACCGGATGACCGAGGTGTGGTCGAAGGTCTCGGAACAGACGAAGCCGCCCTTGCTCCAGGGCGGGACGACCAGCATGGGCACGCGCGGGCCGAGCCCGTAGCAGGAGCAGGGGTGCCCATCGGCCGCCCGCCGCCAGGCCCTCGAACAGGGAGGAAAAATCGTTCGAACAGCAGGCATATTTCACGCCTAATTGGACGGCGACTGTTTCCGGCCCTACCGCGGCGCCCATCGCGTCGGTGCGCGGTAGGGCCGTCCGCGGCGTCGGGGCCGCCCCGCGAGGCGGTGTGGCGCCGTGGCCAGGGCACCAGAGCCGGCGGACGCGGAGGGCGGCGGCCGGCCTACGGGCCCCGGTGGCCCGGGACCGACGGCGGACCGGTGCGATATCCGCCGCGTTCCGCTCGGTCGGACACTTTCCGGCCACCTCGATCAGGCCCCGCGGACGGCCAATTGACTCCGGTCCGGTTCGCACGTGCGTGCGTTCTGTGTTCCGCCGGATCGGATCAGGGCAGACGGCTCGTGGCGCGGGGGCGTGGCGAACCGGCTGCCCGACGAGGCTGCCGATGACAAGGGTGGGGGAGATGGTTCGTACAGTGGTGGTGCACGACGAGGAACTGCTGCGTTCGGCGCTGGTGCAACTGCTGAGATCCGACCACACGCTGGAGGTCTCGTCCCTGTGCCCCGACGCCGACGTGCCCGCCCGCGAGGAGTTGCCGGCGGACGTGTGCGTCGTGGACGGCGAGTACCTGCACGCGCCGGGTGACGTGGGCGGCGCGCGCCTGCGGGACCGGTACGGAGACCGGCTGGTCGTCCTGACGACCGCCAGGCGGCCGGGGGTGCTCCGTCGGGCGTTCGACGGGGGCGCGCTGGGGCTGGTCGACAAGAACGCACCGGCGCACCGGCTGCTCAAGGCGGTGCACACGGTCGCGAAGGGGGAGCGCTTCCTGGACGAGACCCTCACCGTGGCCCTGTTGAAGGGCGCGGAGATGCCCCTGACCACCCGGGAACTGAGCGTGCTGTCGCTGGCTTCCCAGGGGGCGCCGATCGCCGAGATCGCGGCGCGGCTGCACCTGTCCCGGGGAACGGTCCGCAACTACATGGCCACGGCGATCCGGAAGGTGGGCGCCCGCAACCGGGTGGACGCGATACGCATAGTGCAGAGCGGCGGCTGGACGTGAGGGAGCCGTACGGCCCGGTGACCGCTTCTCGCACGTCGGGCGGTGGTCACGGCGGTCCCGACGGCCCCGCGTGCCAGTGGCCCGTGAGGTCGCGGTAGAGAGGCGACCGGCCCAGCAGCTCGTCGTGCGTGCCGCACACCGCCTCCACGCCGTCCAGGACGAGCACCCGGTCGGCCCGGACCGCCGACGACAGACGGTGCGCCACCACCACCAGGGTTCCCGGCCGCCGTGCCAGGACCTCCTCCGCGTGGGCCTCGGACGCGGGGTCGAGGTGGCAGGTGGCCTCGTCGAGCAGCAGCAGGGGCGCGGGCGACAGATACGCGCGGGCCAGCGCGACGAGCTGTCGCTCCCCGTGGGTCAGTTCGGCGGGCCGCACCGGAGCGTCGAGCCCCCCGAGGCGCTCGACCAGCGGCCGCAGACCGAGCGCCCCGACGGCCGCGTCGAGATCCGCCCGGCACGCGTCCGGGCGCAGATACGCGAGGTTGTCGCCGACGGTGCCGGAGAAGACGTAGGCCTCCTGTGGGACCAGGACCCGCAGGGCGGCGAGTTCGGCCGCGGCGCGCCCGGTCACCGTACGCCCGGCCACCCGTACCTCACCGCCGCTCGGCGCGAGCGTCCCCGCGACCAGGCGGGTGAGCGTCGACTTGCCGATGCCGCTCGGTCCCACGACGGCTAGGTGCTCCCCCGGGGCGACGCTCAGGTCGAGGGAGTCGAGAACCGGCTCCGACCGGGCGCCGTAGGACAGGGTGACGGAGCGCAGTTCGAACGCGGCGACCGGCCGGCCGGACGCCCGGCCCTCGCCGCCGTCCGGCGGACGGGCTCCGGCGGGGTGGCCGGCGTCCCCTGCGGCCGGGCACGCGGGTGTCGGCCGACGGCGGTCCGTGGCCGACGGTGCCGGGGTCGGTGGTGCCGGGGCACGGGTCGTCGCAGCCGGGGCCGGGGCGGAGGCGGAGACTGACGCCGCTGGGACCGTAGTCGCGGTCGCCGGGGCCGGGTTCGCGGGTGCCGGGGCCGTCGGCGTGAGGACCGGGACCGCCGGGGCCGAGGCCGCGGGGGGCGCCGCCGGGGCCGGGCCGAGGATGCGGTCGAGGACGACGAGCAGCCGGGCTCCCGCCGCCCCCAGCGCGGTCATCAGCGTGTGCAGGGCCGGCAGCAGGGACTGGACGAGGTAGGTGAAGGCGCCCAGCAGCGCGCCCGCCGTGACCCCTCGCCCGCGCAGCCACGGCACGGCCACCAGCAGGGCCAGCACGGGCAGGTGGCCGGCGACACCGAGCGCCGCCGTGCGCACCGCCGCCCAGCCGGCCAGGAGCCGGGCGGCAGCGGCGGCGGCGACGACCAGTTCCGCGCCCCGCCGCTCCTCCTCGGGCCCGGTCCCGCAGGCCGTGAGGTCCCGCAGCGCCGCCCGGGACCGTGCCGCGTGGTGGCCCAGTGCCTCATCGGCCGCCAGGGCGCGCCGCTGCGCCGCCGCCATGGGCCGCAGCGTCGCCAGGAACAGCGCCAGACCGCCCGCCAGCGGCGGCAGGACGACCACGAGCAGGGCCGGGTGCAGGGACAGCAGGCCGAGCAGTGCTCCGGCCGCGGTGAAGACGAAGGACCGCAGGGTGAGGACGAGCCCGGCGAAGCTGTCCCGGGCGATCTCGACCTGGTTCGTCAGCCGGGAGACGGTCGCGCGGTCCGTCCCGCCGGGCCCGCCCGTGGCCGCCCGGGCCATGGACCGGTCGACCGCGTGCCGCACCAGGCCGTCGCGCAGCGGCTCGGTCAGTCCGGCGAGCTGTGCGAACACGCCCCGGACGACCGGAGCGCCGGAGAGTACGGCGACCGAGGCGACCGCGAGCCACAGCAGCCCCCGGCGGGTGTCCTCGGCGAGGAACGCGTCGACGGCGTGGGCGACCCCGTAGCCGACCAGGAACGCCTGCCCCGACTCGGCCAGCGACCAGAGCGCGAGCCGCGCCAGGACTCCTCGTCGGCGGCCCAGGAAGCGACGGGCCGACGGCGCGACGCGGCGCAGCGTCCCGGACCCGTCGGCCCGGGAGCCGTCGTCCTCGCGGCCCGGTGCGCCTGCGGGTCCGGCCGGCTTCACGGCCGTACCCCCTCGGGCTCGGGCCGGGCGGAGCGTTCGCCCGGCGCCGCGGCTTCGGGGCCGCCGGCTCCGAAGACCGCCCGGTAGCCGGGCTCGTCCCACAGTTCCCGGTGCGTCCCGACGGCCCGCACGCGCCCGTCCTCCAGCCAGAGCACCAGGTCCGCCCGGTCCGCGACCGACTGGCGGTGGGCGACCACCAGACGGGTGCCGGGCCGCACCGAGCGGCGCAGGGCCCGGTTCACCTCGTGCTCCGTGGCGGTGTCCAGACTGGAGGTCGCGTCGTCCATGACCAGCAGCCGTCCGGCGTGCGCGAACGCCCGTGCCAGCCCGAGACGCTGGTGCTCCCCGCCCGAGAGCGGCGCCGAGGGCAACGGGGTGTCGTACCCCTGCGGCAGCCGGCGTACGAACCCGTCGGCGCCCGCGGCACGCGCCGCCTGCCGTACCTGCTCGGGCGACGGCTGCCGCGCCCCGGCGGCGACCGCCTCGGCGACCGTGCCCTCGCCCAGCGCCGGGCGCTCGAAGGCGAAGGTGACCTCGGCGCGCAGTTCCTGGCGGGTCAGCCGGTCGAGACGGACACCGTCCAGCAGCACCTCCCCCTCGTCGGGGTCGGTCAGCCGGCCCGCCACGGCGGCCAGGACGGACTTCCCCGATCCGCTGCGGCCGACCACCGCGACCGTGCTGCCCCCCGGCAGCCGCACTCCGTCGGCGCGCAGCACCTCCCTGCCGTCGCGCACCACGCGCACCCCGCGCAGTTCGAGCTCGCCCGGGCCGTGCGGGGGCAGCCGGCGCGTCCCGTGGGGCAACGCGGTCAGTCCTTCCAGCTCCAGGGTGCGGCGCCGGGCCTCACGGCCCCGTACGACCGCGCCCAGCAGTGACGCGGTCCCGCCGACACCGGCCGCCAGCTGCGCGTACCGGACGGCGGCGAGCATGTCACCCACGCTCAGGTCGCCGGACGCCAGGCGCAGCCCGCCGACGGCGGTCGCGGCCAGGGTCAGCAGCGGGACCAGGACGCCGCTCCTGGCGAGGGCCCGTCCGTGCAGGGCCCACATGCGCCGCCCCTGCTCGGCGAGTTCGGTGAGCGGCGCCAGCACACGCGCGCGTTCCCGGGCGGTGGTCCCCGCGGCGACGATCGTCGCGCTGCCTTCGAGGGCCTCCAGCAGCCGGGAGGCGATCCGGGCCTGTGTGCGCTGGTAGGCGGCGACCGACGCGCCGGTGTCCTTGGCGAAGGTCCGCAGCACCATCGCGAGGGCGGGCAGTCCGGCCACCACGCACGCCGCCACCCACAGGTCGACGAAGGCCAGCGCCGCGAGTGCGCCCAGCGGGGTCACGAGCGAGGCCGCCAGCGACGCCCGGGCCGCGAACGCCCCTCCCGCGTCGGTGGCGTTCAGGGTCAGGCGGGTACCGACGTCGCCCGGCGTATGGGGGCCCGCGCGGTCGGGTACGGCGCGCAGCAGCCCGGTGAGGGCGCGGCGGCGGACGAAGGCCGTCCGGGCGGCGTTGCAGCGTCCGGTGAACAGCGAGGTCAGTGAGTCGAACAGCAGCTCGCCGAGGAGCAGTGCGGCGCTCAGGGCCAGCCACTGCCCGGCGTCGCCGTCCCGCAGCAGCAGATCCAGCGTCCGGCCGAGGACGACGGGCTGGGCCACCGCCGTGAGGGCCGCCGCGACCGAGCACGACAGCACCAGTACTTCGAGCGCGCGTCCCGGCTTCCCGCCGTCGGGCGCGTCCCGCGCCGCGGGCTCCCGCCGCCACCGGGAGCGTGTCGTCCCCACCAGCCAAGACCCTTTCGTCCGCCCCGCCGTGCCGGGCACCGGCCGCGTGCCCGGTGGACCGTACGGCCGGGATGTGCGTGCGCGCAGGCGTCGGCGCCCCGGGAGATCCCGGGGCGCCGGCACCGGGCGGCGTGGCTCACCACGGCGCCGCGGCGGTCAACTTTTGCGTCAGTTACAGGTCGTGACGCTCAGGCTGCTGTCGCCGCAGAGCAGCAGGCTCGCGCGGCTCCCGGTCTCGACGTCCCCCATGGCCTCTTCCTTCGGGGTCTCCATCGACTGCAGGTCGAAAAGGTTCATGACATCTTCCTTTCGTACGGCAACGGATGTGCTTCGGTCACGACCCCTGACGGGGCCGAGTCTGAGGGCCGCTGTTCGCGGACAGCGGCGGCAGGAAGGGCAGGGAGGCGGGCGCGTCGCCGAGTACGGAGGCGACGGCCAGCAGGCATCCGGCCGTTCCGGTGGAGAGGTCCATGGACAGGCGCATCATCTGCTCGCCGGGGAAGGCGAGCCGGTCGCGGTAGGACATGGCGTGCCAGGCCAGCGCGTCGAGCTGCCGTCCGACGGCCTCCGGTCCGGTGCCGGGCACCGTGGCCGTGGTGCGGCCGAGGTACAGCACCATGCCGGCCACGCCCCGGTAGAGCCCCGGCTGGGCGTAGAACATGGCCTGCGCCGCGGCGACGATCTCTTCCCTCGCCCGGGCGAACTCCTCGTCCTCCCGGTGCGCCAGATAGTCGTCGAGCACCATGCCGATGCCCACGCTGCCCGCGCCCAGGTAGGGCATGGTGCGCCAGCCCTCGTCCACCTGCAGCGCGCCGCCCGCGCCCCGGACGCAGCGGTCGAGGTCCTGACGCAGCGCGTCGCGGGCCCGGTCGAGCAGGGCGGGGTCCCCGGTGCGTTCGTGGAGGCGCAGGAAGAGCAGCGCGCGTCCTGCGGCACCGTACAGCAGCCCCGCGCGGGCGCGGCCGGAGCCCTCGCCCCCGGCCGGTGTGCCGTCGGCGGTGAGGTCGGCGCAGCGCAGGGCCGCCGCGTGCAGCGCGCTCTCCCCGGTGGTCGCGGCCAGCGAGGCGAGGGCCAGGCCCAGTCCCGCCGTGCCGCTGTGCAGGTCGGTGCCCAGGTGGTCGAGGGGCTGGTCGAGGAGCAGTTCGGCGAGGTCGAGGGCACGGTCGCGGTGGCCGAGGTGCTCCAGGGTCCACGCGATGCCGGCGAGGCCGTCGTGGAAACCGTGCGGCATGCCGGAGGGTGGTTGCTTGGTCCGCTCCAGGAGCCACTGCTCCCCGTCCTCGTCCCTTCCCGCGCCGCTCTCGGCCAGGGCGTACAGGACGCCCGCCGCGCCGTGGCCGAAGGCCAGTCCGCCGCCCGCCGTGGCGAACTGGGCGATGTCGCCGGGAAAGAGGCGGTCCGTGCGGGACGGCGTCGCGGCGGCGCGGATCGCCTCGGCCATCGAGTCGCGGCTGCGTGGCCAGTCGTGCGGCCGGACCGGCGCCACCGGACCGGCGGGCCGCTGTGCCGCGGGGGCGCCGTCGGGGCCGGCCGTGATCTCGTCGACCGCCGCGTCGAGGAAGGCCCGGTCCACGGGGAACCGCTCGGCTGTCACGTCGGCGAGGTGGGCCGCCTTGCGCCGGTCGAGCGCCAGCAGGCTGGTGAGCGGGAGGAACAGCGCGAGCCGCAGGCACGCCAGCGCGTACCGGTCCACCGCGACGCCCCGCCGGTCGGACGGCGCCACGAACCCGGGGTTCGCGACGGTCTGCCGGCCGGGTTCGTCGACGTGGTGCGCGGCCTCGAAGTCCAGCAGCGCGACGCTGTCGTCGTCGCGGATCATGATGTTGAACAGGTGCAGGTCGTTGAAGACCACGCCCCGGGCGTGGACGTCCGCGACGGCGCGTTCCACCCGTGCGTGGACGTCCAGGGCCCAGGCGGTGTACTCGGCCAGTCTCCGCTCGTCCGGGTCGGCCTCGATGAGCGGGTGACGGCGGGCGAAGAAGGTGTTGAGCGGCTTGCCGTCGATGTACTCCAGCACGAGGAAGTGGTGGTCCCCGAGGGTGAGGTGGTCGAGGACCTCGGGTGTGCAGTCGAGGCCCGACAGCAGTTCCAGGGCCCGGCGTTCGCGGTGCAGCCGGGCCACGGCGTCGGCGCCGTCGGCCGCCAGTCCGGCGTGCGGACGGGCCTCCTTGAGGACGACCTGCTCACCGGTGCGGGTGTCGCGGGCGAGGTAGACGCCGCCGCCGTTGGAGAAGTGCAGGGCCGACTCGATGGTGTAGGGCAGACCGGTCACGGTCACCGCGGCGCGGGCGTCGAGATGCGGACGCAGGAAGGCGGGCGGGCTCACCCAGTCCGGCGTCCGGAAGGCCGGGCCGCGCAGGTCGGGCACCAGCACACCGTCGGGGCCGGTCACGGCCGGTCGCAGCTCGCCGTTCGCGTCGTAGCAGTTGCGGCGGGTGAAACCGCCGTACCGGACGTGCACGGGGCCCTCGCCGATCCGCAGGTCGCTCAGGATGTGCGGCCCGGGCTCGCCGGCCAGCAGGCCGGACAGTTCACCCACCAGCCGCTCGAACCGCTCCTCGTCCGCCGGGTACACGGTGATGAACTTGCCGCTGCCAGCCCGGTCCGCGTACTTGGCGTTGCGCTGGTGCAGCAGGTAGCGGCTGGGCACGAACTTGAAGGCCGTGCCGTGGTCGACGCAGTACCGCCACACGCGGTCGAGCACCGACTCCGCGTTGTCGAGGCAGGCGGAGACGTGGATCTTCCACCCCTGGTCGGGCAGGTCGGCGTCGAGGGGACGCAGGGCGAGCCAGTCCCCGCTCTCGTTGCGCTGCCACCCCTCCGGTACGGGCCTGGAGGCCGCCGCGTACCGGGTGCGCCCGGCGCCGCCGCGGGCAGACGTGCGGTGGGGGGCGTCGTAGAAGTACGGATCCGCGTCGCAGTACACGGCGTAGCCCTTGTTCACGCCTACTCCCTCCCACCGGTCGCTGACAGACACGACGGTGTCACGCGGCCCACCGCCCCGCACAGTTGCCGCTGTCACCTCTCCGACGTGCGGAACGCACGGGTAACTTCAGGAGGGGGCGGCCGGGCGGGGGCGCTCGCGTCGGAGGGACGTCGCCTCGCCCGGGCGGGGCGTCCCGCCCGGGGGCGGTACTGAGAGGCGGCGTCTGGCCGGTGAGGGGGCGTCTCGCCGTCGGCGGCGTCGGCCGGTGAGGCGATCCGTTCGTGCCGGCCCCTCTGCCTGGGCGGACGGAGGGACGTCGGCCCGGCGGACGACGGGGCGAGTCCGGTGGGAGGGCCGCGCCGCTGTCGCGGCGGATCACTCGGGGGCCGGGACCACCCTCAGGTGGGCGGCGCCGAGGCGGGGGCGCGCGGGGCGGGGCGGGGTGCGGCGCGGCTCGCGCAGGACCAGGGTCAGCCTGGTGTAGCCCAGTTCCTCCAGCACCCTCGGGCTCTCGACCACGACCCGGCACTCGGTGGCGCCCCAGCGCGGATCGGGATGGTGCAACGGCCGCACCGCACCGTCGTGTTCGACGGCCTCGGCGCCGACGGCGCGCATCCAGTGCGGCAGGCCCTGGCGGTAGGCGGCCTCCATGATCGGGTCCTGGGCGATGTCGCGGCGGACGGCCTGCAGGGCGTGGTCGTGGCCGTACCGCTCCAGGGTGGCGGCGAAGTGCGCCAGCATGGGCAGGCACCAGCTCGACTCGTGCTCCCCGAGGACCTCGGACGCGTCCGGGTGGAAGAGGACGAACCTGAGGAAGTTGTCGCCCGGCATGGCCGTGGGGTGCGGTCCCACCCCCCGGAAGAGCGTCCGGAAGGCGCCGTTGGTCAGCACCACGTCCCAGCGGTGGTCGACGACGAGGGACGGGAAGGCGACGGCTTCCGTGAGTGCGGTGTAGTCCTGGAGATACGCCCGGGCGTCAGGGGTCGCGGGGGCGGGCCGCGGCGCCGGCCGCTTCCCTCCTGCCTGAAATGCCATCGGGAGGTCACCCCTCTTGCCTATGCGGCCTTCTCGCGGCGTCCCGATCCTGGTGCCCCGGTGCGAGTCGTGTCAACTATCGTGGCATTTCATGCCTGTTGACGGCTGAAATTGGCCACAGTTGTGGCGAGACCTGGATGTGAGTTCGAGCGGCAGGCTACTCTCCGGGAGTTCACGGCAACCGCTTGTGCAAAGCCTGTGAGGCCTGTGAGAGACGTAGGAGAGCTGTCGGTGACGGGTGGCTTCGAGGATCCGGGTGCCATGCCGACGGCCGTGCTGTCCGCCCTCGTCGCCCGTGTCACCGCCCTCGCGGACCGGCTCGGCGTACCGCAGGCCGAAGTCTTCGACGTCGGCCGCCTGTCCGCCGCCTCCGGCGTCCCCGAGTCCGTGGTGGGCGCCCTGCTGAGCGGACGCCCGGCGGGCGAACCCGACGTGCAGGCCCGGTTCGTGCAGCGCCTCGACCTACTGCGCCGCACCCGGCTGAAGCCCAACGGCCGCAAGTACACCCAGCAGGAGATCGCCGACGGAGCCGGCATGTCCCGG
The DNA here is from genome assembly GCF_053613315.1 of Streptomyces sp. JK94. Lineage (NCBI taxonomy): Bacteria > Bacillati > Actinomycetota > Actinomycetes > Kitasatosporales > Streptomycetaceae > Streptomyces > Streptomyces sp. JK94. Next base: position 65,705 of record NZ_JBSICH010000033.1, read on the forward strand.
CAGCAGGCGGGCGCCCTCATCAACGGCGACCGGCGGCCCACCATGGAGCACTGCGACGCCATCCAGCGCTTCTTCCGGGTGCACGCCGGATTCCTCACCGCCGAGGACCCCGAGGCGCTCGCGGGCGCCCTGCAGCGCTCCGAGCAGGACCTGCTGCAGCAGCTCGCCGACCGGGAGCGGCAGGCGGCAGCCGCCGCCGACGACCCGCTGGAGCGGCTGCTGCAGGACCACGGTGTCCGCGGGATCGCCTGGCGGGCCGCGCAACTGCCCACCGACCAGCACCGCGACAAGGTCGCCGAGTGGCTGGACATGCTCCTGGAGAGCGTCAAACGGCCGGAGTCCTGAGCCCGGCGAAGACCCGGACGTACGCCGGAACACGCACCGCCCGCACCGCGAGCCGGCCGGTCGCCGGTGCTCGGAGAGGGGCCGCGGCAGGTCGCCGACGACCGGGTGCGGCCGGTGGACGCAGGCGACGCCACCCGCCGCTCCTGCACCGTGCGGCCCGGCACGGTCGGCCCGGACCCCGGTGCGTACGGCGTGGGGGGCCGGCCGCCAGGCGCGTGCGGGGCGCGACCCGTCCGGATTGTCAGTGGTGGACGGCAAGCTGGGAGTGTGCCGCCGCCGCGCGGGGGCGCGTGACCGCTGACGTCGTTGTGGGGAGAGCCGACCGATGACCACCGCCGTACTGACCGACCACGAGCGCACCGCCGTTCAGGCCTACCTGCGGCTCCTGCACACCGTGCGGGCCGGCTTCGACACCGCGCAGTCGCCGGCCGGCACCCCTCACCCGCCCGTCGTCCCGCCCTCCGTCCTGGCCGAGGCGGAACAGGCGCTGGAGGCCGCGGGGCTGGCCGGCAACGAGGAGGCGTTCTTCCGGCTGCTGCGCGACTGGTGTCCGCGCCCGTGACGCGGACACCGGCCCCACGGGACCGCCTGATCCGGGACCCGGGGGCCGGTCCGGCGAGCCCCGGGGCCGGCGACGCGGACGCCGGTCAGGCGTGCGGGACCGTGATCGCCGTGGCGACCAGGCCGTGTTGGGCGGTCCAGCGGCCGTCGAAGTGGGTGACGCGCCGGCCGCCCACGACGGGTCCGGGCACCAGGAGGGCCGCACGCAGGACGCCGCGGCGCGGGTCGACGGGGTCCACGGAGATCTCGATGTCGGCCTCCATGAAGTCCAGCCACTTCCCGGTGAGGGGGAACCACGCCTTGTAGACCGACTCCTTGGCGCTGAACAGCAGCCGCTCCCAGTGGATGCCGGGCCGCTCCCACGCCAGCCGGCGCAACCGCTGCGCCTCGCCGGGCAGGGACACGGCGGACAGCACGCCGTCCGGGAGCGGCCCGTCGGGTTCGGCGTCGATTCCCACAGAGGCCAGGTCGGCGGCGCGGACCAGGGCGGCGGCGCAGTAGCCGTCGCAGTGGGTCATGCTGCCGGCCACCCCGGCCGGCCACTGCGGCGCTCCGCGCTCGCCGTTCAGCACGGGCTGCGGGGGTACGCCGAGTTTCTCCATGGCCCGGCGGGCGCAGGACCGCACGACGGTGAACTCCCGGCGGCGCTTGGCGACCGCCCGCGCCACGAGCGCCTCCTCCTCCGGGTAGAGAGGCAGGTGTCCGGCGTCGTCGTCACCGTGGGCCTCCACGGTGACCACCGTGGCGGGCAGCAGCTCCTCGATCACCGGGTGGTCTCCTCTCGTGGCGGCGACGGCAGGATGCGGCGCAACTGTCCCGGCTGCCCGGACCGCTTGCGCCATTCGCGGGGATAGCCCACCGAGACCTCTTCGAAGCGGACGCCCTCGTGCCAGGTGGTCCGCGGGATGTGCAGGTGCCCGTAGACCATGGTGTCGACCCGGAACCTGCGGTGCCAGTCGGCGGTCAGGCGGGTGCCGCACCACATGGCGAACTCGGGGTACCACAGGACGTCGGTGGGGTGGCGGTCCAGCGGGTAGTGGTTGACGAGGATCGTCGGCAGGCCGGCGGGGAGCTCGGCGAGCCTGCGCTCGGTCTCGGCGACCCGCGCCCGGCACCATTCCTCGCGGCTCGGGTACGGGTCGGGGTGCAGCAGGAACTCGTCGTTGCACACCACACCCGTGCCGTGGGCGTACGCCAGCCCCTCTGTCGCGGTCGCGCATCCGGGGGGCAGGAACGAGTAGTCGTAGAGCAGGAACAGCGGTGCCACCACCACCGGGCCGCCGGCCCCCTCCCACACGGGGTACGGGTCCTCGGGCGTCGTCACGCCCAGCTCGCGGCACATGGCGACGAGGTGCTCGTAGCGGGCGACGCCACGCAGGGCGACGGAGTCCTTGGGGTGCGTCCACAGTTCGTGGTTCCCGGGGACCCAGACGACCCGGCGGAAGCGGTCCGCGAGGGTACTGAGCGCCCAGCGCACGTCGGCCACGGTCTCCGCCACGTCGCCGGCCACCAGGAGCCAGTCGTCGTCGGACTCGGGGCGCATCTTCTCCACCAGCTCGCGGTTCTCCGCGTAGCCGATGTGCAGGTCGCTGATGGCCCACAGCTGTCCCGGGCCACCTGCCGTCGACGTCATCCCCACCCCTTTTCCGGACGCGCGTTCCCGATCACGAGATCACATTCCGGGGCCGCTCACAAGGGCCGCCCGTCCCGCCGGGCCGGCACCCCGCGCCCGCACCCTGACGGCGGGGGCGCCTCCGCGTGACGCGCTTTGCGCTCGGGGCCGAGGGACCCCCTATGATCGCCCCAACACCACCGCCCCGGTTCTCCCTCCGCGCAGGGCGGCTCGGTGTCCCTCCAACCCCTCTGGCCGGGCACGGCCCGCTTAGCCCTGCCCGCGAACCGTGAAAGGCGGCCTGCATGGTCTCTCCCGTACGCGTCTGGCTCAACCGCACGTACGCGGAGAACGTCTTCTTCATGGATCAGCTGCGGAGGAACCCCGCCGACCGGGCCGTCGAGATCCACGCCACCCACGGCGACCCCGACTCCCCCGTGCTGGCCGCCGCCGACACGGCCGAGCTGGAGCCGGAGGGCCTGTCCCCCGCCGGTTACACCGAATACGCCCTGGACCAGTGCGCGCGGCGCGGCATCCACGTGTTCGTGCCCCGCCTGCACCAGGCGGCGGTCGTGGCCCACCGCGCCGAGTTCGAGGCGGCGGGCACCGCGGTGCTGGCGCCGCCGCCGGAGGCGGTGGCCGTCTTCGAGGACAAGGTGGTCGCCTACGAGGCGGTCCGGGCGATCGGCGTTCCGGTGCCGCCGTGGTGGCGGGTCCGTACGGCCGACGAACTCGTGTGTGCGGTCGAGGAGTTGGAGGCGCAGGGACACCGGCCGTGCTTCAAACCGGCGTCCGGCGCGGGCGGCGTGGGCTTCCGGACGGTCACCCGGGACCCCTTCTCCCTCGCCCAGCTCGACGGTTTCCCGAGCCCCTCCGTGCCGCTGCCCCTGGTCGTGGACGCGCTGCGGACGGCGGCGGAGCCCGTGGACTGGCTGGTGATGCCGCGTCTCGAGGAGCCCGAGGTCTCCGTGGACTGCCTCACCGGGCCCGACAACCGCGTGCGGCTGGCCGTGGGACGCACGAAGAACGGCCGCCGCCGGGGGTTCACGCTCCATGAGCAGTGGCTGGCCCCGGCCCGGCGGATCGCCGAGGCGTTCGGGCTGCACCACCTGTCCAACGTGCAGTTCCGGATGTACGGCGACCGGCCCGTCCTGATGGACGTCAACACCCGCCCGGCCGGTGGCCTGCACCAGTTGGCACTGTGCGGGATCAACGCGCCGTGGGCGGCGGTCCGGCTGGCCCTCGGCGACGACCCGGGCGACCTGACACCGCCGTTCCTGGCTCAGGACTACACGGTGGTGTCCGGACCGCGTCCGCTGCGACCGGTGTCCCCGCCCCGCCGGCGCGCGGACCTGCCGGGCCTGCCGGGCCTGCCGGTCCCGGCTTCCGGGAGGTGCCCCTCGGCCGCGGCCCCCGTCGTCGGCCCGGTGGGCGCCTCCGCACCGGGCCTGCCGGCCGCCGAGGCTCCGGCGTAGAGGCGCCGCGCACGGCGGACCCGTTCGGGCCCGCCGCGTGCCCGTGCCCGCCTCGGTCCGGAGGTGCGGGCCGCCGCCCGGCCGCGCGGACACACGCGGGAGGGGGCGGACGGCGGACACGCCGCGCCGACCGGGTCCGGTCGACGGACCCGCGGGACGTGCCCGGACGGCGGACACGCCGCGTCGACCGGGCCCGGTCGACGGACACCGCCGACGACGGCCCGGACCGGCCGTCCGCGCCCGGACAGGCCCCTCGGGGCCGCCCCTGCTTCAGGCCCTACCTGAGGTACGCCAGGCCCGGGTGGACGGCCGTGTAGCCGTCGACCAGGCGGCGGGCGACGTCGACCGAGTCGACGAGGGGGTGCAGGGCGAAGGCGCGCGCCGCCGTCGCGCGGGAGCCGCTCTCGGCCGCGGCCATGACGTCCCGCTCCACCGCCTTGACCGCGCAGACCAGGCCGGTGGCGTGACCGGGCAGCGGGTCGACGGCCACCGGGTGGGCGCCGTTCGCGTCGACCAGGCACGGGACCTCGATCACGGCGTCGGCGTCGAGGACCGGCAGCGTGCCGCGGTTGCGGACGTTGAGGATCAGGGTGGCGCGCTCGTCGCGGGCGACGGCCCGCATCAACGCGAGCGCCACCTTCTCGTAGCCGCCGGAGAGGTCGTCGGCCTCGCGCTCGCCCGCACCCGCCGCCTCCCGGTTCTCGGCCATGTAGGTGGCCTCGCGTTCGGCGCGGGTACGGTCCCAGGCGGCCAGCGCCGGGGTGTGGGGGCGGCGCATCTCCTCGTAGAAACCGGCCTGCTGGTCGCGCAGGAACGCGCCCCTGGTGCGGTCGGCCTCCTGGTAGGCGCGGACGGTCTCCCGGTTGAAGTAGTAGTAGTGCAGGTACTCGTTGGGGATCGCGCCGAGGGAGCGCAGCCACTCGGGGCCGAAGAGCCGGCCCTCCTCGAAGGAGCCGAGCAGCGCCGGGTCGGCGAGCAGCCGCGGGAGTTCGTCGCGGCCGGCGACGCGCAGGCCGCGGAGCCAGCCGAGGTGGTTGAGGCCGACGTAGTCGATCCAGGCCCGTTCCGGGTCGGCGCCCAGCACGCGGGCGACGCGCCGGCCGAGGCCGACCGGCGAGTCGCAGATGCCGATGACGCGGTCGCCGAGGTGGCGGGACATGGCCTCGGTGACCAGGCCGGCCGGGTTGGTGAAGTTGATGACCCAGGCGTCCGGCGCCAGCCGGGCCACGCGGCGTGCGATGCCGGCCGCGACCGGGACGGTCCGCAGCCCGTAGGCGATGCCGCCCGCACCGACCGTCTCCTGACCGAGGACACCTTCGGCGAGCGCCACCCGCTCGTCCGCGGCCCGGCCCGCGAGACCGCCGACGCGGATCGCGCAGAACACGAAGTCGGCGCCGCGCAGCGCCTCGTCCAGGTCGGTCGTGGCGGTCACCGCGGGCGCGTCGGGGACCCCGGCCGCCTGCTCGGCCAGGACCCGGGTCACCGCCGACAGCCGCGCCCCGTCCAGGTCGTGCAGCACGACGTGCGTCACGCGTCCCTCGGCGCGGTCCCCGAGGAGCGCGCCGTACACGAGCGGCACCCGGAACCCGCCGCCGCCCAGAATCGTCAGCCTCACATCCGTACCCTTCCGCCGCCCGGCCGGACTTCCGCCCGGCGCCGATCATGGCACGCCCGCTCCCCTCCCCGCCGCCGGCCGACGGACTTCGGGCACGCGAACCGGTTCCCCTCGGGCCGCGGGGCGGGGGCGTCCGGCCCGGCGGGCGGGATTCCCCCGCGCGTCGGGGCCCCGTCGCGTCGGCTCAGCGCAACTGAGCCCGGAACCCGGCCGGCGTCTGGTCCGTGTGCTGGTGGAAGAACTTGGAGAAGTTCGCCGCGTCCGGGAAGCCGACCGCCGCGCCGACGCGGCCGATCGGCATGTCGGTGTGGGCCAGGAGGCGCTTGGCCTCCAGGACGACCCGCTTGTCGATGAATCCCTTGGGCGTCTCGCCGGTCGCGGCGCGCACCGCGCGTACGAGGGTGCGACGGGAGTAACCGAGCGCGTCGGCATAGGCGCTGACGCTGTGGTTGGTGGCGAAGCCCCGCTCCACCGCGTTCCGGAACAGGGTGAAGGCGGTGTCGCCGGGCATCTCCCCCCGGCCCTGCCGCGCCGCCTGCGCGGAGCTGACCGCGAGATGCGCGAGGCGCAGCAGGAAGGCGGACAGCGTGTGGCGCAGGACGGCGGTGTGCAGGCTGAGGGGCAGGGTGGTGGCGTCCTCGTACTCGCGGCGGAGCTGGTCGAGCGCGGCCGTCAGCCCGGCGAGCGGCGCCTCGTCGGGGCGGAGCAGGGGCGGCAGGTCGTAGCGGTAGAGACCGGCGGCCTCCACGACGGCGCGGGGCAGGAAGCCGGGTTGCATGGCCAGCACCGTTCCGCGGTACTCGCTGTCGGGCGAGAAGCGGTGGACCTGTCCGGGCCGGATCCACAGCACCTCGCCGGCCGTCGCCTCGTACTCGGCGAAGTCGATCATGTGACGGACCGGTCCGCCGGTGAAGAGCATGACGACGTGGAAGTCGATGCGGTGCACGCGGTGCAGCGGCGCGTGCGCGTGCCAGGTGCGGCCGGCGCCCAGGGGACCGACCTGCACGCCGACGCCGAGGAGGCTGAGATCGACCGGGAAGGGGAACGTATCGATCCCGTCGCCGCTTCTGCCGGTGGCGCCGCCGGCACCGTCGTGGATGTTTTCGTCCGCCATGTCCTTCTCGTGCCGTCCCACCCGTGCGCCCGGGCGCCGGGGCGTGTCCCAGTTTCACCACAGGCTGGCACACCACGACCTTCACTCCTAAAAGTCAGACTTTTAAGTTCGAACACGTCAGCCCAGTTCTTCCGCTCCGACCGAGGATTTCCTGAAGATGAGCACGCACACAGTGGACGGCACGGACCGCTTCGAATGGACCGAACTCGACCGGCGTGCCGTCGACACCGCCCGTGTCCTCGCGGCCGACGCCGTCCAGAAGGTCGGCAACGGCCACCCGGGCACGGCGATGGCCCTGGCCCCGGTCGCGTACACGCTCTTTCAGAAGGTGATGCGGCACGACCCCGCCGACCCGGAGTGGACCGGCCGTGACCGTTTCGTCCTCTCCCCCGGCCACACCTCGCTGACCCTCTACACCCAGCTCTACCTCGCCGGGTACGAGCTGGAGCTGGACGACCTCAAGGCCTTCCGCACGCACGGCTCCAAGACGCCCGGCCACCCCGAGTACGGGCACACCGCGGGGGTGGAGACCACCACCGGACCGCTGGGCCAGGGCGTCGCCAACGCGGTGGGCATGGCGATGGCGGCCCGTTACGAACGGGGCCTGTTCGACCCGGAGGCCCCTGCGGGCGAGTCCCCCTTCGACCACACCGTCTGGGCGATCGTCTCCGACGGCGACCTCCAGGAGGGCGTCTCCGCCGAGGCCTCGTCCCTGGCCGGTCACCAGCGGCTCGGCAACCTGGTCCTGCTCTACGACGACAACCACATCTCCATCGAGGGCGACACCGCGACCGCGTTCTCCGAGGACGTGCTGAAGCGGTACGAGGCCTACGGCTGGCACGTGCAGCGCGTCGCGCCCGCCGAGAGCGGCGACGTCGACGTGCACGCGCTGCACGCGGCGCTGACGGCGGCGCAGGCCGAGACCGGGCGCCCCTCCCTCGTCGCCCTGCGCACGATCATCGCCTGGCCGGCCCCGAACGCGCGGAACACCGAGGCCTCCCACGGCTCCGCCCTCGGCGCGGACGAGGTCGCCGCCACCAAGCGCGTGCTCGGCTTCGACCCCGAAAGGTCCTTCGAGGTGGCCGACGACGTCCTCGCGCACGCCCGCGGGGCCCTGGACCGGGGCGCCGAGGCGCACGCCGCCTGGGACAAGCGGATCGACCAGTGGCGGGGCGCCCAGCCGCGGCGCGCCGAGCTGTTCGACCGCGTGGTCGCCGGCCGGCTGCCCGAGGGCTGGGAGGACACCCTGCCGGTGTTCGAGACGGGCGGGTCCGTCGCCACGCGCGCGGCGTCCGGCAAGGTGCTCCAGGCGCTCGGACCGGTACTGCCCGAGCTGTGGGGCGGCTCGGCCGACCTGGCCGGCTCGAACAACACCACCATCGACGGGACCAGCTCGTTCCTCCCCGAGGGCAACCCGCTGCCGGGGGCCGACCCGTACGGCCGCACCGTCCACTTCGGCATCCGCGAGTTCTCGATGGCGGCGGAGATGAACGGCATCGCGCTGCACGGCAACACCCGCGTCTACGGCGGCACCTTCCTGGTCTTCTCCGACTACATGCGCAACGCCGTGCGCATGTCCGCCCTGATGCAGCTCCCGGTGACCTACGTGTGGACGCACGACTCCGTCGGACTCGGCGAGGACGGCCCGACCCACCAGCCGGTCGAGCACCTCGCCTCGCTGCGCGCCGTCCCGGGCCTGAACGTGGTGCGTCCGGCCGACGCCAACGAGACCGCGACCGCCTGGGCCGAGATCCTCAGGCGCCACTCGACCCGCCCGGCCCCGCACGGTCTCGCCCTCACCCGTCAGGGCGTACCGACGTACGAGCCGAACCCGGACGCCGCGCGCGGCGGGTACGTCCTGAAGGACGCCTCCACCGGCGCTCCGGACGTCGTCCTGATCGCCACCGGCTCCGAGGTGCGGCTCGCCGTGGCCGCGCGGGAGGCGCTGGAGGCCGAGGGGACCGCCACCCGGGTGGTGTCGATGCCGTCCGTGGAGTGGTTCGACGAGCAGCCGCGCGCGTACCGCGAGAGCGTGCTGCCGCCGTCCGTGCGGGCCCGGGTGGCCGTGGAGGCCGGCATCGGCCTGACCTGGCACCGGTTCGTCGGGGACGCGGGACGGATCGTCTCCCTGGAGCACTTCGGCGCCTCCGCCGACGCCACGACCCTGTTCACCGGGTTCGGTTTCACCGCCGAACACGTCGTCGCCGCCGCCAGGGACTCCCTGGCCGCCGTCCGCGGCTGAACCGGCCGGATCCCACCGCGGAAGACCGCGGGCAGACCGCGCGCAGAACCGCAAGCACCGCGAGCACCGCAAGTACCGCAAGCACCGCAGAAAGAGAAGATGATCACTGTGACCGAAGCAACCGCCACCGGGGAGGCGCTGCGGCGCCTGTCCGACGCGGGCGTCTCCATCTGGCTGGACGACCTGTCGCGGCGGCGGATCGAGTCCGGCAGCCTCGCCGAGCTGATCGGGACGAGGAACGTCGTCGGCGTCACCACCAACCCCTCGATCTTCCAGGCCGCCATCGGCTCCGGCGCGGGCTACGAGGAGCAGCTCGCCGACCTCGCGGTCCGGGGCGTCACCGTCGACGAGGCGGTCCGCATGATGACCACCGCCGACGTCCGCGCCGCCGCCGACGTACTGCGCGGGGTGTACGACGCCACCGGCGGCCGGGACGGCCGGGTCTCCATCGAGGTCGACCCGCGTCTCGCCCACGACACCGCGGCCACGATCGCCGAGGCCCGCCAGCTGGCCTGGCTGGTCGACCGCCCCAACGTGATGATCAAGATCCCGGCGACGAAGGCCGGTCTCCCGGCGATCACCGAGGTCGTCGGCGCCGGCATCAGCGTCAACGTCACGCTGATCTTCTCCCTGGAGCGCTACCGCGAGGTCATGGACGCCTACCTCGCCGGCCTGGAGAAGGCGCGGGCGGCCGGGCTCGGTCTGGCGGACATCCACTCCGTCGCCTCCTTCTTCGTCTCCCGCGTCGACAGCGAGATCGACAAGCGCCTCTCCCTGCTGGGCACGGACGAGGCCCTCGCCCTGCGGGGGAAGGCGGCGCTGGCCAACGCGCGACTGGCCTACGAGGCGTACGAGAGCGTCTTCACGGGTGACCGCTTCACCGCCCTCGCCGGGGCCCGCGCCAACGCCCAGCGTCCCCTGTGGGCGTCCACCGGGGTGAAGGACCCGGCATTCCGGGACACCCTGTACGTGGAGGAGCTGGTCGCTCCCGGCACCGTGAACACGATGCCGGAGGCCACCCTGGACGCCGCCGCGGATCACGGCGACGTGCGGGGCGACACGGTCACCGGTTCCTACGCCCAGGCCCGGGCCGACCTCGGGGCCGTGGAGCGGCTCGGCATCTCGTACGACGAGGTGGTGCAGCAGCTGGAGCAGGAGGGCGTGGCCAAGTTCGAGACGGCCTGGCAGGACCTGCTCGATGCCGTGACGAAGTCCCTCGACAGCAAGGGAGTTGACGGGGAATGAGCGAGGACCTTCCCGCTACGACGGTCCACGAGACCAAGGCGACGAAGGAGGCCAAGGAGGCCGGGGCGGCGCAGGAGGCCGCGGGGCCGCTGCACGCCCAGAAGGCCGAGGAGGCCGAGGCCGCGAAAGCACCGAAGGCGGCGAAGGCGCCCGGGGCCGCCCGGACCGCCGGGAAGGCCGGGACGGCCCGCGCCGCCAAGAACGCGAAGAAGGAGAGCGCGGCCGGGAAGACCGTCGAGCCCGTGGCACCGCTCGACTGGAGCAACCCCCTGCGCGATCCCCAGGACCGCCGCCTCCCGCGTATCGCGGGGCCGTCGGGTCTGGTCATCTTCGGCGTCACCGGCGACCTGTCCCGCCGCAAGCTGATGCCGGCCGTGTACGACCTGGCCAACCGCGGTCTGCTGCCGCCGGGCTTCTCCCTGGTCGGCTTCGCCCGCCGGGACTGGGAGAACCAGGACTTCGCCCAGGTCGTGCACGACGCCGTCAAGGAGCACGCGCGCACGCCGTTCCGCGAGGAGGTCTGGCAGCAGCTCGCCGAGGGCATGCGCTTCATCCCGGGCGACTTCGACGACGACGACGCGTTCGGACAGCTGCGCAAGGCCGTGGCGGAACTGGACACCTCCCGCGGCACCAGCGGCAACTACGCCTTCTACCTCTCGGTGCCGCCGAAGTTCTTCCCGAAGGTCGTCCAGCAGCTCAAGAAGCACGGGCTGACCGACGCCCCGGACGGCTCCTGGCGCCGCGCGGTCATCGAGAAGCCGTTCGGGCACGACCTGGACAGCGCCTGCGACCTGAACGCGCTCGTGCACGAGGTCTTCGACCCGGAGCAGGTCTTCCGCATCGACCACTACCTGGGCAAGGAGACCGTCCAGAACATCCTGGCGCTGCGCTTCGCCAACCAGATGTACGAGCCGATCTGGAACCGGTCCTACGTCGACCACGTGCAGATCACCATGGCCGAGGACATCGGCATCGGCGGCCGGGCCGGCTACTACGACGGCATCGGCGCCGCCCGCGACGTCATCCAGAACCACCTCCTCCAGCTGCTGGCCCTCACGGCCATGGAGGAGCCCGCCTCCTTCGACGCCCCGTCGCTGCTCACCGAGAAGCTGAAGGTGCTGAAGGCGGTGCGGCTGCCGGACGACCTCGGCCGGCACACCGTGCGCGGGCAGTACGCGGGCGGCTGGCAGGGCGGCGCGCAGGTGCCCGGTTACCTGGAGGAGGAGGGCATCGACCCGGCCTCCACGACCGACACCTACGCCGCGGTCAAGCTGGCGATCGACAACCGCCGCTGGGCGGGCGTGCCGTTCTACCTGCGCACCGGCAAGCGGCTCGGCCGCCGGGTGACGGAGATCGCGGTGGTCTTCCAGCGGGCTCCGCACTCCCCCTTCGACTCCACCGCCACGGAGGAGCTGGGCGAGAACGCGATCGTCATCCGGGTCCAGCCCGACGAGGGCATGACGGTGCGGTTCGGCTCCAAGGTGCCGGGCACGTCGATGGAGATCCGGGACGTGTCCATGGACTTCGCGTACGGCGAGTCCTTCACGGAGTCCAGCCCGGCGGCGTACGAACGGCTGATCCTGGACGTCCTGCTGGGCGACGCCAACCTGTTCCCGCGGCACCAGGAGGTGGAGGAGTCCTGGCGGATCCTCGACCCGGTCGAGGAGTACTGGGCCACCCACGAGCGGCCCGCACAGTACGCGTCGGGCAGCTGGGGACCGCGGGAAGCCGACGAGATGCTCGCACGAGACGGACGGAGCTGGCGCAGGCCATGAGGATCGACCTGACCGACACCACGGCAAGCAAGATCAACAAGGCACTGGTGCAGGGCCGCCGGGCCATCGGGACACCGGCCGTCGGCATGGTGCTGACGATCGTGGTCGTCACGGACGAGGAGAACGCGTACGACGCGACCAGGGCCGCCGAGGAGGCCTCGCACGAGCACCCCTCGCGCACTCTGGTCGTCATCAAACGCCATCCCCGCAACCTGCGCGACCGCACCCGCTCGCACCTCGACGCCGAGGTCCGGGTGGGCTCCGAGGCCGGCACCGGCGAGACGGTCGTCCTGCGCATGTACGGCGAGGTGTCCGAACACGCCGACTCGGTGGTGCTGCCCCTGCTGCTGCCGGACGCGCCCGTCGTCGTGTGGTGGCCGGTGGAGGCGCCGGACAACCCCGTGAAGGACCCGCTCGGCGCGCTCGCCCAGCGCCGGATCACCGACCTGTACGCGGCCGAGCGGCCGATGGAGGTCCTGGAGAACCGGGTCCGCTCCTACGCGCCCGGCGACACCGACCTCGCCTGGACCCGGCTGACGCTGTGGCGCTCCATGCTGGCCGCGGCGCTGGACCAGGCCCGGGTTCCGGTGACCTCGGCGACCGTGGAGGCCGAGGCCGACAACCCGGCGGCCGAGCTGCTGGCCCGCTGGCTGGAGGCCAGGCTCGACGTCCGGGTCGACCGGGTGGTCACCGACGGTCCGGTCGTCACGGCCGTCCGCCTGGACACCGCGAACGGCGAGATCGTCATCGACCGCCCGGAGGGCCCGCTCGCCACGATGACCCTGCCCGACCAGCCCTCGCGGTCCCTCGCACTGAAGGTCCGCTCCACCTCCGAACTCATCGCCGAGGAGCTCAGGCGCCTCGACGCGGACGAGATGTACGCCATCGCCCTGCGCGGCGCGGCCGGCAAGGAGACCCCTGTTCATGTCTGACACCCCGAAGCTCGACCGGCGGCCGGAGTGGGCCGCCCTGGTGGACCACCGCAAGGACGCGCTGGCGCGGCCCGACCTGCGCGAGCTGTTCGCCCAGGATCCCGGGCGGGCCGAGCGGTACGTCGTGCGCGTCGGCGACCTGCGCATCGACTACTCCAAGAACCTGGTCACCGACGAGACCCTGGCCCTGCTGCGGGAACTGGCCGTCGCCACCGGCGTGTCCGACCTGCGCGACGCCATGTTCCGCGGTGAGCGGATCAACATCACCGAGGACCGGGCGGTGCTGCACACCGCGCTGCGCGCTCCCCGGGACGCGGTGATCGAGGTCGACGGCGAGAACGTCGTACCCAAGGTGCACGCCGTGCTCGACAGGATGGCGGACTTCGCCGGCCGGGTCCGCTCCGGGGAGTGGACCGGGTACACCGGCAAGCGCATCCGCAACGTCGTCAACATCGGCATCGGCGGCTCCGACCTCGGTCCGGCGATGGCGTACGAGGCGCTGCGGGCCTTCACCGACCGCTCGCTGACCTTCCGTTTCGTGTCGAACGTGGACGGCGCCGACCTGCACGAGGCGGTGCGGGACCTGGACCCGGCCGAGACGCTGTTCATCGTGGCGTCCAAGACGTTCACCACGATCGAGACGATCACGAACGCGACCTCGGCCCGCTCCTGGCTGCTGGAGGCGCTCGGTGACGAGAAGGCGGTCGCCCGGCACTTCGTCGCGCTGTCGACGAACGCCGAGAAGGTCGACGGCTTCGGCATCGACACGGCCAACATGTTCGAGTTCTGGGACTGGGTCGGCGGCCGGTACTCCTACGACTCGGCGATCGGGCTCTCCCTGATGATCGCCATCGGCCCGGACCGCTTCCGGGAGATGCTCGACGGCTTCCGTATCGTCGACGAGCACTTCCGCACCGCCGAGGCGCCGGCCAACGCCCCGCTGATCCTGGGCCTGCTGGGCGTCTGGTACGGCAACTTCCTGGGCGCCCAGTCGCACGCGGTACTGCCGTACAGCCACTACCTGTCCAAGTTCACCGCATACCTCCAGCAGCTCGACATGGAGTCCAACGGCAAGTCCGTCGACCGCGAGGGGCGGCCGGTCGAGTGGCAGACCGGACCGGTCGTGTGGGGCACGCCGGGCACCAACGGGCAGCACGCCTACTACCAGTTGATCCACCAGGGCACGAAGCTGATCCCGGCCGACCTCATCGGGTTCGCCCGGCCCGTCGCCGAGCTGAGCGACGAGCTGAAGGCACAGCACGACCTGCTGATGGCCAACCTGTTCGCCCAGGGGCAGGCGCTGGCCTTCGGCAAGACCGCCGAGGAGGTCCGGGCGGAGGGCGTGCCCGAGGAGCAGGTGCCGCACCGCACCTTCCGGGGCAACCACCCCACCACCACCGTCCTGGCCACCGAGCTGACCCCCTCCGTCCTCGGCCAGCTGATCGCGCTCTACGAGCACAAGGTGTTCGTCCAGGGCGCGGTGTGGAACATCGACTCCTTCGACCAGTGGGGCGTCGAACTGGGCAAGGTGCTCGCCAAGCGCGTCGAGCCCGCCCTCACCGAGGGCGCGGACGTGCCCGGTCTCGATCCGTCCACGGCCGCGCTGGTGGCCGCCTACCGTGAACTGAAGGAAGGGCACTGACATGCAGATCGGTCTCGTTGGTCTCGGCAAGATGGGCGGCAACATGCGCGAGCGCCTGCGCAACGCCGGCCACACCGTCGTCGGGTACGACACCAACCCCGAGCGGGCCGACGTGAGCAGCCTGGTCGACCTGGTCGAGCAGTTGGAGCGGCCGCGCGCGGTCTGGGTCATGGTCCCGGCCGGTGCCGCCACCCAGCACGTCATCGACCAGCTGGCGAACCTGCTCAGGCACGGCGACACCGTCATCGACGGCGGCAACTCCCGCTGGACGGACGACGAGAAGCACGCCGAGGAGCTGGCCAAGCGCGGCATCAACTTCGTCGACGCCGGTGTCTCGGGCGGCGTGTGGGGTCTGAAGAACGGCTACGCCCTGATGGTGGGCGGCGAGAAGGAGGTCGTCGACGACCTCAGGCCCATCTTCGACGCGCTCAAGCCCGAGGGCCCCTACGGCTACGTCCACGCGGGCAAGGTCGGCGCCGGGCACTTCTCCAAGATGGTCCACAACGGCATCGAGTACGCCATGATGCAGGCCTACGCCGAGGGCTGGGAACTGCTGGAGAAGGTCGACTCCGTGGACAACGTCCGCGAGGTCTTCCGGTCCTGGCAGGAGGGCACCGTCATCCGCTCCTGGCTCCTCGACCTGGCCGTCACCGCCCTCGACGAGGACCACCACCTGGACGAGCTGCGCGGCTACGCGGAGGACTCCGGCGAGGGGCGCTGGACCGTGGAGGCCGCGATCGACAACGCGGTGCCGCTGCCGGCGATCACGGCGTCGCTGTTCGCGCGGTTCGCGTCCCGGCAGGACGACTCCCCGCAGATGAAGATGATCGCCGCGCTGCGCAACCAGTTCGGCGGCCACGCCGTGGAGGCCGCCAAGAAGTAGGCGTCCCGCACAGCGCGTTGACGTGATCGGCCGGTTCGGGTCAGAGTCCCTCCCTGATGGAGACCAACGACCTGACACCGGCCGAAGCGCGCGTCTGGCGGGCGTTCGCCACGGGCACCCACGTGGACTTCCGCGCCGCGGACGACGAGAACCCGGCCGACGGTGACACCTGGGGCCCGGAACGGACCGTACGCGCGGTCGTCCTGAGGGCGCTGCTCCTGGACGGCCCCCGGCAGGAGGGCGAGGTGGCCGCGCTCAGTCTGGCGGGCGCGCGCGTCACCGGCCTGCTGGAACTCCAGTACGCGACGGTCGACCACCCCGTGCGGCTGCGGCACTGCCACTTCGGGCAGGCGCCGCGGCTGTACGCGGCACGGCTGCGCGAGGTGAACCTGAGCGAGTCGGTGCTGCCCGGACTGATCGCGCACGCGGTCCGCGTGGAGGGCGTGCTGCGCCTGACCCGCGCCCGGTTCGGCGGGATGGTGCGGCTCGGCGGCGCCGAGGTCACCGGGAGCCTGTACCTGGAGAGCACGGACATCCGGGCGCCGGACACCGAGGGGCCGGTGCTCCAGCTGAACCAGGCCGTTCTGGGGGCCGACCTGTGGGCGCCGGGGCTGCGAGCCCGGGGCGAGGTGCGGCTCACCGGCGCACGGGTGACCGGGACGGTCAACCTCACCGGCTCGGTGCTGGACCGGCCCGACGGCACCGCCCTGCAGGCCGAGACGCTCGCGGCCGAGGCCGACGTGCTGCTGCGGCACGCCGAGGTGCGGGGCCGGCTGGAGTTCCGCGGCGCGCGGATACCGGGCCGGCTGGACCTGTCGCAGGCGCGCCTGTCCCATCCCGCGGGGACCGCGCTGCGCGCGAGCAGCTGCGTGATCGGTGAACTGTGGCTGCGCCAGTGCCCGAGGGTGGAGGGCACCCTCAACCTGCGCCGCTCCCAGGTGGAGGTGCTGTTCGTCGAGCCGGAGGCGGTCCCGGGCCGGGTCCAGCTCAACGACCTCACCTACACGTCGCTCATCCCGCACGAGCCCGCCCGACGGCGGCTGCCGATGCTGGAACAGGGCGAGGGCTACCTGCCGTTCACCTATGAGCAGTTGACCGCCTCGTACCGCCGGATCGGCGACGACGACGCCGCCCGCCGGGTCCAGCTGGCCAAGGAGCGGCGGCACCGGCGCACGCTGCCCTGGTACGCCCGCCTGTGGGGCCACCTCCAGGACGTCACCGTCGGATACGGCTTCCGTCCGCTGCGGGCGGGCGGCTGGCTGCTCTCGCTGCTCGCGATCGGCTCGGTGGCGTACGGCCTGGACCATCCGCCGCCGCTCAAGCCGGCCGAGGCCCCCGGCTTCGACCCGGTCTTCTACACCCTCGACCTGCTGCTGCCGGTGATCTCCTTCGGGCAGGAGAACGCGTTCGCCCCCGAGGGCGCCCACCAGACGCTGTCCTACGTCCTGATCATCACGGGCTGGATCCTGGCCACGACGGTGATCACCGGCCTGACCCGCACCGTCAGCCGTCAGTGAACCCGCGCACCGCGTGCCGCTCGCCGTCGTGGCAGGCACCCGGCTCCGGTGCGTCTCCAGCTCGCCGGCGGCGGACCCGAAGGCGGCGGCGAGGTCGTCGGGACGGCCGGCGGCCCTGGACGCCCTGAAGCACAACCGCCTGATCGCCACCACCGGGCGAGCCAGGCACGCACCGGCGCGAACGGCGGGTCATGAGGTCTGAAGGCGCCTCGGCCGGGTAGGCCGGACGCACCTCGACGAACGACCAAGGAGGACGATGGGAATGGCGACGCTGCGGCAGGAGGTGGAGGCGGGCGCGGCCGGACTGGACGCCGCGGCGCTGGACCGGCTGGACGGGCATTTCGCCCGCCAGGTCGACGCGGGGCGGCTGCCCGGGTTCCTGGTGGCCGTCGCCCGGGGCGGGCGCGTGGCCCATCTGACCGTGCACGGCCGGCGGGACGTCGCGGCCGGACTGCCCGTGAGGGCCGACACCCTGTGGCGGATCTACTCCATGACCAAGCCGGTCACGTCCGTGGCCGTGCTGATGCTGGTGGAGGAGGGGCGGCTGTCGCTCGACGACCCGGTGGACCGGTACCTGCCCTCCTTCGCCGAGCCCCGGGTGTACGTGGAGGGGGCAGCGGACGAGGTCGTCACCCGGCCGGCGGACGGACCGGTCCTCGTCCGCCACCTGATGACCCACACCGCCGGGCTCACCTTCGGCTTCTACCACGCCCACCCCGTCGACGGTCTGTACCGCGCCGCGGGCCTGGAGTCGTCGGTGCGGCCGGGTGCGGGCCTGGCCGAGACGGTCGACCTGTACGCGAGCCTGCCCCTGCAGTTCGAGCCGGGCACGCGGTGGAACTACTCGGTGGCCAGCAACGTCCTGGGGCGGCTCGTGGAGGTCGTGTCCGGGCAGCCCCTCGACACGTTCTGCGCCGAGCGGGTCTTCGGACCGCTCGGCATGACGGACACCGGGTTCCACGTCACCGGCGAGCAGGCCGGCCGGCTGGCCGAGCTGTACGGGGAGACCGGCGACGGGGGCGTCCGACCGGTCCCGGGGCTGCCCCTGCGCGGCCGGCCGCGGTTCCTGTCGGGCAGCGGCGGCCTGGTCTCCTCCGCGTACGACTGGCACCGCTTCACCGAACTCCTGCGGCGCCGGGGAGAACTCGACGGCGTCCGCCTGCTCACCCCCGGGACGGTGGACCTCATGACCCGCAACCACCTGCCCGCCGGCGCCGACCTGCGCGCCTTCGGCAGCCGTCCGGCGCACGACGAGCCCGGCAACGACGGTGTCGGCTTCGGCCTCGGCGTCTCGGTGGTGATCGACCCGAGCCGTACCCAGGCACCCTCCGGGCCGGGCACGTACGGCTGGAGCGGCGTGGCGACGACCACCTTCTGGGTCGACCCGGGCCGTGACCTGACGGTGCAGTTCATGACCCAGGTGCGGCCCAGGTCCTCGCACACGGTCTTCCGGGACCTCAAGCGGCTCGTGCACGAGGCCGTGGCGGACTGATCCGGCCGCTTGCGCCCGGCCGGTTCAGGACAGGTGGGCCACCGCGTCCAGGTGCGGCAGGTGGTGGTCCATGCGCTCCCTCTTGGTGCGCAGATAGGTGATGTTGCTCTCGCAGGGCGGTATCAGCAGCGGCACCTGCTCGGCGACCCGGATGCCGTGCCGCACCAACGCCTCGCGCTTTTGCGGGTTGTTGGACATCAGGCGTACGGAGCGCACTTCGAGATCCGCGAGGACGCGGGCGGCGGCGCCGTAGTCGCGGGCGTCCACCGGCAGGCCGAGGGCGATGTTCGCCTCCACCGTGTCCAGGCCCTCCGCCTGCAGCGCCATCGCGCGCAGCTTGGCCAGCAGTCCGATGCCGCGCCCCTCGTGCCCGCGCAGATAGACGACGACACCGCTGCCGGCGGCGGCCACCGCCGCCAGCGCGGAGGCGAGCTGGTCGCCGCACTCGCAGTGCCGGGAGCCGAAGGCGTCACCCGTCAGGCATTCGGAGTGCAGCCGGGTGAGCACGCCCTCGGCGCCCGGATCGCCGTGGACCAGGGCCACGTGCTCGTCGCCCCGTTCGTGGTCGACATAGCCGTACGCCCGGAACTGCCCGTACACGGTGGGCAGCGGGGTCACCACGACCCGTTCCACGTCCGTACGCTGCGATGCTTTCTTGCCGAGTACACCAATTTTTTCTGTCATGATTCTCGCGTTCCTCAACAGATGGCTCAACAGTTTTCCGACCGAGACGAAAGGCCGTGCGGGAATGGACGTTTCACTGGTGCCTGCGGACACGACTCAGGACGTACGCAGGCGGGGCTCCGGAAATTCCCGGCAGGTGGCGGTGCTGCCGGTGGGGAGTTACGAACAGCACGGGCCCCACCTGCCGTTGGCGACCGACACGCTCGTCGCCTGCGCCATCGCCCGGGAGATCGCCGCCGCGTACCCGGTGCACCCGCTCCCCCCGGTGACGATCGCCTGCTCGCACGAGCACGCGGACTGGCCCGGGACCGTCAGCATCTCCTCGGTGACCCTTCACGCGGTGATACGGGACATAGCCGACTCGCTGCGCCGCTCGGGCGTCGACGCCCTGGTGGTGGTCAACGGCCACGGCGGCAACTACGTTCTGGGCAACGCCGTCCAGGAGGCGTCCGCACGCGGTGAGCGGATGGCGCTGTTCCCGGCCGCGGAGGACTGGGAGGCGGCGCGGGAGCGGGCGGGCGTGGCCACCTCGCTGCTCACCGACATGCACGCGGGGGAAATCGAGACCTCCATTCTTCTGCACACGCATCCCGAATGTGTCCGACCTGGTTACGAGGCCGCCGATTTCACAGCGGACGACCGGCGTCATCTGCTCTCCCTCGGAATGTCCGCCTATACCGATTCCGGTGTCATCGGGCGTCCTTCACTCGGTTCGGCGGAAAAGGGGAAGGAACTGCTCGCGAGCCTCGTGGATTCCTTCGGGGCGTACTTCTCGGTCCTGACCGCGGCGAAGGCACCCGGGCAGGCGGACGAGCGCGGGTAGTGGCCGGCGGGCGGGGGGTGCGGGTGATCCACGGTGGACGGGGAGTGCGGGTGATCCTCGGTGGACGGGTGGTGCGGGTAGTCCACGGCAGGCGGGCAGTTCGGGTGGTCGACGGCGGGCGGGTGGTGCGGGTCGTGCCCGCGCCGCGCGGGGTGCGGCTTCGGGCCCGGTACGACGGTGGGTCCGCCGGCGTCGTCAGCCGTCCCGCGGCCCGCGTCGCGCAGCCCCGCGTACCAGCGGACGACGAGCACGACGACGCCGGGCAGGCTCGCCACGAAGCTCAGCACCCCGTACACGACCGCGACGCCCAGCCCGGTGCCCGCCCCCAGCCCGGCCGCCCCGAACGCCCAGGCGGTGACGCCCTCCCGGGGGCCCCAGCCGCCGACGTTCAGGGGGAGGCCCATCGCGAGCAGCGCCAGCACGGCAAGCGGCGTCAGTACGGCGACGGAGGCGTCGCTGCCGGCCACCCGGGCGGCGAGCACGAACATCGCGAGGTGACCGGCCAGGACGACGAGGGACGACACGGCGATCCCGGGGAAGCCGCGCCGGGACAGCAGCGCCGCACGCGCCTCGCCGAGCGTCGCCCGCAGGACCCGCCCGCGGCGCGAGGGAGCCCGGTTCATGCGGAGTGCGAGGCCGACGGCGAGCGCACCGAGCAGGCCGGGCAGCACGAGCGGCGCGACCTGCCGGGCCCCGGCCTGTACCGGAGACGGCAGGACGAGCAGTACCGCGACCCCGACGCCGGTCAACGCGAGCTGCCCCGCCGCCCGTTCGAGGACGACGGCCCGCACGCACCGCCCCAGGTCGCCGGCGCGCCGCCCGTGCCGTACCGCGCGGTGCACGTCGCCGAGGACTCCTCCGGGGAGGGCCGCGTTCAGGAACAGCGCGCGGTAGTAGTCGGCCACGGCCGGCCCGAGGGGCAGCCGGATGCGCAGCCCCCGCGCCACGATGGCCCAGCGCCAGGCACTGAACACCGTGGTGACCAGCCCGATGCCGAGCGCCGCCAGCAGTGCGGGCGCGTCGATCCGGCGCAGCCCGTCCAGCAGGGGGCCGGTCCCCGTCCGCCACAGCAGTACGGCGAGGAGGGCGGCGCCGGCGAGGGTGCCCAGGCGGGCGCGGAGCCTGCGGCGGCGGCCGGGAGGTTCGCCGGGAGCTGCCGCGTCCCGCCGTACCGTCGCGGGCAGGGGCTCCGCCGCAGTCCGGAGCGTCGGTGCGCTCACGCGACTCCGCCCGCCGGGCGGCACAGCACCAGCAGGTCGGTGTGGTGCACGGTGACCCGCAGCGCCCCGGCGGCGCAGGCGGCGAGGCGCTCGTCCAGGTACCGGCCGGCCCGCTCCCCCAGCTCGGGGCGCTGTTCGACGGCCGCGCCGACCCAGCCCCGCAGCCACTGGGCGGTGAGCGCGGCCTCGCCGGGCCCCAGCCGCCAGTGGCTGGGGTGCGTCCGTACCGCGGCACCGTGCGCCGCGAAGGCGTCCGCCGCCACGCCGGCCGCGTCCGGACCGAGCAGGCCGGTGCGCCGCTGGTGGTCGTTGAACGCCTCGGTGATCTCGGCGTCCAGGGGACCGGCCGGGGTGAGTTCCACGTGCCCGGCGACGGAGAGGGTCAGCAGCGCGGGGCAGCCGACCGCGGCACAGGCGGCGGCGAGGGCGCCGACCTCCTCGGTGGTGAGGACGTCGAGCAGCGCGGACGCCGTCACCAGACCGGCACCGGCCAGCGCGTCCGGGGTGAGGCGGGCGAGGTCGCCGCGTCGCGTCTCGACCGTGACGCGGCTGCCGTCGGCGGCCGAGCGTGGGGTGCCGGCGGCGGCGAAGTGCAGGAGGTAGGGGTCGCGGTCGTGCAGCACCCAGTGCTGGGGGCCGTCCAGCAGCGGCGCGAGCCAGCGTCCCATCGAGCCGGTGCCGCAGCCCACGTCGTGCACGACCAGCCCGGCCGCCCGCCTCCGCTGGTTGGCCAGGCGGATGCGGAGCGGGTCCAGGAGTTCGTGCGCCCGTGCGGCGGCGTCGGCGGGCTCCCGCAGCCGCAGCCACTCGGGCGCGAAGCGGGGGGTGTCCTGGGGGTGCCCCGGCCTCTCGAGCGTCTCACGGCTCTCCTGTGACTCACGTGGCTCGCGCGGCTCACGTGGCTCGCGCGGCTCCCGGAGGCGGAGGGTGCCCGCCCCGTCCCGGCGGTCCGCGCGAGGACCGGCCCGTCCGTCCGCGCGCCCGCCGGCGGGTGGTTCTCCGCTCCGCCCGGCGGCCCAGGCGGCGGGCCATCCGGTGGCGCCGCGGGCCGGGCCCGCCCCGGGGATCACGCCGTCCCCGGAGCCGGGGTCGTCCTGCGGGCCGGGCTGGGCCGGGACCGGGCCTGCGGCCGGTGCCGTCGTCTTCCTCATGCCGCCCTCCGGGGCCCGTCCGGCAGCCGGTGCAGTACCCCGGCCAGGCTCTGGGCCGTGGCCGCCCAGCCGTTCAGGGCCGCGCGGCGGCCTCGCGCCGCGGCCTTCAGCCTGCGCCGCACGTCCGCCTCCCCGAACCAGCCGCGCAGTTCGGCGGCGAGGGCGGCGGGGTCCTCCGGCGGGACGAGGATGCCGGGCACCCCGCCGTCGGGCGCGCGCCCGACCGCCTCAGGGAGGCCGCCGACGTCCGTGGCCAGTACGGGGATGCCGCGCGCGAGGGCCTCCGTCACCGCCATGCCGTACGTCTCGGCGTACGAGGTCAGGACCATCAGGTCGGCGGTGGAGTAGGTGGCGTCCAGTTCCGCGCCGGACCGCGGTCCGGCGAGCACCAGCCGCTCCTCCAGGCCGTGCCGCGCGATCAGCGCCCGCAGCCGGCCCACGTACTCCGGGTCCTGTGTGAGCCCGCCCACGCACACGCAGCGCCACGGCAGGTCGGTGACCGCCGACAGCGCCTCCACCAGCCGGTGCTGGCCCTTGCGGGGCGTGACGGCGGCGACGCACAGCAGGTGGGAGACGCCGTCGGTGCCGGGCGCGAGCGGCGCGATGTCGGCGCCGGGGGCGGCGACGTGGACGCGGGCCGGGTCGAGGCCGTGGTGGGCGACGAGACGGCGCACCGCCCAGTCGCTGGTGGCGACGACGGCCGGGACGGCACGCAGCACCGCCCGTTCACGGGCGTCCAGCTCGGCGGCCACGGCGGGATCGAGGCCGGTCTCGTCGGCCAGGGGGAGGTGGACGAGGACGGCCATGCGCAGCCGCTCGGCCTCCGGGACGACGATCTCCGGGACTCCGCAGGCGACCAGCCCGTCGAGGAGGACGACCGCGCCGTCCGGCAACCGGCGCAGGGCGCGGGCGAGTTCCGCGCGGGCGGCGTCGTCCGGCCGGGGCCACTCGCCGGCCACGGGCAGACCCCGCACCCGCCAGCCGAAGCCGGGCAGGTCCAGCCGCACGCGCCGGTCGTAGGCGTTGCCGCCGCTCGGCGCGGCCGGGTCGTCGACCCCTCCCGGCATGACGAAGTGCACGGAGCGCAGGGACATGGGGACGATCCCCCCGTTCCTCGGGGACGGCGCCTGCTCGGACGTCCGCGTGGACGCCTGTGCGGGGACGTAGGCGAGCCGGGGGCGGGCGGCCGTCGTCTCGACGGACGGGCCGGTCACAGCGCACGCTCGTAACTCGCCCAGGCGACGTGCGACTCGTGCAGGGTCACGGTGAGGCCGGCCAGGCCCTTGGCCCCCTCGCCGAGGCCGCCCTTGCGGACGCGCTCGGCGAGCCGGTCCGCCACGACCTTGGCCAGGAACTCGGTGGAGGTGTTGACGCCGGCGAAGTCGGGTTCGTTGTCGAGGTTGCGGTAGTTCAGCTCGCTGACGACGGCACCCAGTTCCCGGGTGGCCAGCCCGATGTCGACGACGATGTTGTCCTCGTCCAGCTGCTCGCGCCGGAAAGTGGCGTCCACCAGGAACGTCGCTCCGTGCAGGCGCTGTGCGGGCCCGAAGACGTCGCCGCGGAAGCTGTGGGCGATCATGATGTGATCGCGGACGGTGATGCTGAACAACGGACGACCCTCCAGGTGTGGCACGTCTGGTCCCCCGCCGGTCGCTGCGCGGGTACCGTCCATTACGGCCCGGTGTCCTCCCTTGTTCAGCGGCCCCCGCCTCTTTATCTCGAGGTCAGGACCCGGTGGCCGCGCCGGCTCCCGTGGCGTTCAGTCGCCGTCGGTGTACCGCACCCGGTGGCACAGGGCGGGGACCTCGCCGGAGGCCAGCTTCGGCAGGACGCCGGGCAGTTCGGGGAAGGCCGACTCGCCGGTGACGAGCGCGTCGAGCGCCGGGTCGGCGAGCAGGTCCAGGGCGAGGGCCAGCCGGTCGGTGTACGTCCGGGTGGCACCGCGCGCCGGGGAGACGGTGCCGACCTGGCTGCTGCGCAACGTCAGGCGCCGGGAGTGGAAGGCCTCACCGAGCGGGAGGGCGACGCGCCGGTCGCCGTACCAGCTCAGTTCGAGGACCGTGCCCTCCGGGCGCAGCAGTTCCAGGGACCGGGCCAGGCCCGCCTCCGTCGCGCTGGCGTGGACGACGAGGTCGAGGCCGTCCAGGGCGTCGGCGGGGGCCGCGAAGCCGACGCCGAGCGCCTCGGCCACCTTCGCCCGGGCCGGGTCGGCGTCGACCAACTGGACGCGGACGCCGGGGAAACGGGCCAGCAGCGCGGCCACCGAGCATCCGACCATGCCGCCGCCGACCACGGCGATCCGGTCACCGACCAGGGGCGCCGCGTCCCACAGGGCGTTGACGGCGGTCTCCACGGTGCCCGCCAGCACCGCCCGCCCGGCGGGGACCTCCGGGGGCACCGGGGTGACGGCGGCGGCCGGGACGACGTACCGGGTCTGATGCGGGTACAGGCAGAAGACGGTACGGCCGACGAGGTCACGCGGCCCCTCCTCCACCTCTCCCACGTTGAGGTAGCCGTACTTCACCGGTCCCGGGAAGTCGCCCTCCTGGAACGGCGCGCGCATGGCGGCGTACTGGTTGCCGGGCACCCGGCCGCGGAAGACGAGCGTCTCGGTGCCGCGGCTGACGCCGCTGAAGAGCGTACGCACGAGCACCTCGTCCGTCCCGGGGCCGGGCAGCTCCACGTCGCGGATCACGCCCCGGCCGGGCGCGTCGAGCCAGAACGCACGTGCGGTGCGGGTCATCGGATGTCCTCCTGAACGATCGGGAAGCCGCCCACGTACCGAGGGATGCACAAGCCGCACAAGGTAGCGGCGTTGATCGGCTCTGTCACTCGGCCGGAGGGTGTTCGGTGGTCCTGGACAACACGTACGACGCGCGGCCCGTTCAGCAGGAGACGGCGGTGGGGGCGGGCG
This sequence comes from Streptomyces sp. JK94, assembly GCF_053613315.1. Taxonomy (NCBI): domain Bacteria; kingdom Bacillati; phylum Actinomycetota; class Actinomycetes; order Kitasatosporales; family Streptomycetaceae; genus Streptomyces; species Streptomyces sp. JK94. The sequence continues at coordinate 90,947 of NZ_JBSICH010000033.1, forward strand.
CGCAGGTCCTCGTCCTGTCGCTGCTCGGGAGCGCGTTCGGCATGGGCACGGCGGGCTGGCTGACCGGCCTCGCCTTCGCGTTCGCGACCTGGGCGGTGCTCTCCCGGGCCCTGCACCGCTCCCGGCTGCCGTCGTTCGGTCCGGCCAACCGGGTCACTCTCGGGCGGGCCGTCCTCGTCGGCGGGGTCACGGCCCTGGTGGCGGACTCGTTCCGCAGCGCACCGCCCGTCTCCCTCCTCGTCGGCCTGACGGCCGTGGCCCTGATCCTGGACGGCGTGGACGGCAGGGTCGCCCGCCGCACCGGCACCTCGTCACCGCTGGGCGCCCGCTTCGACATGGAGGTGGACGCGTTCCTCATCCTGGTGCTCAGTGTGTACGTCGCGATGGACCTGGGTCCGTGGGTCCTGCTGATCGGCGGCATGCGGTACGGGTTCGTCGCCGCGGCCCGGCTGTGGCCGTGGCTCACCGCTCCGCTGCCGCCCAGCACGGCCCGCAAGACGGTGGCCGCGCTGCAGGGCGTACTGCTCCTGCTGGCGGGCGCGGACCTGTTGCCGCGGACGGCGAACGCCGGGGTGGTGCTGCTGGCGCTCGGGCTGCTGGTGTGGTCGTTCGGACGGGACGTGCTGGGGCTGCGGCGAACGACGCGGCTGCGGGACGGCGCCCGCGCCGACGCGTTGCGGGAACTCGTGGCGCAGTGAGGCACCCCGGGTGTACGGCGCTCTCCGCGAGGGCCGGACACGACACCGGCCACTCAACGGCACCGAGGCAACGCCCCCACCACCGCCAGCAGCACCCCGGCTGTACGGCGCACCCCACCAGGGCCGGACACGACACCGGCCACTCAACGGCACCGAGGCAACGCCCCCACCACCGCCACCGGCGAGGGACCGCACACGTCCTCTGGCCGCTCAGTGGCGCCGGGGCAGCAACCCCGCCGCCGCCAGTGGAACGGCGGCCAGGACCAGCCACGGCACCGCGGCGGGCAGTCCGCTGTCCAGCAGCAGTCCGGTCGCGGAGCTGCCGGCCAGCACGATCAGCCCCGAGACCGAGGACAGCGCCCCCGTGTACAGCCCGAGCCGCCCGTCCTCGGCGAGGTCCGGCACCCAGGCACGGGCGACCGGCGCGACGAGCATCTGCCCGACGGTGAGCAGCACGACGAACCCGGCCGCGGGCAGCAGCCCGCCCGTCCCCGTCCACCCGGCGGGACGCGCGAGCGCGACGACGGCGAACCCGGCCGCGATCAGCGCCAGCCCGGCCACCATCGACCGGCGCGGGGCCAGCCGCTCCCCCGCCCACCGGGTCACCGGCAACTGAGCGGTCACCACCAGCAGTGAGGACAGGGCGAACAGCCAGGCCAGCGGCGCCTGCGAACCGGCGGCGCGCTCGACCTCGGCGGGCAGGGCCAGGTAGAGCTGGTTGTAGGCGAGCAGGTAGGCGCCGTAGGCGCAGCACAGGGCGAGGAAGCGCCGGTTGCGCAGCAGCAGCCGGGCCCCGCCCTTGACCCGGACCCGGGCCCGCCCCGGGATGCGCTGGGGCAGCAGCCGGGCGTGCCCGGCGAGGACGAGGACGAAGACCCCGGCGCCGGCCAGGCAGGCCGTGCGGAAGTCGACGGCGAGGAGCAGGGCGCCCAGCAGTGGCCCGACGAAGGCCCCCGCCTGCCCGGCGACGGTGAACAGCGCGAGCACCCGGGTCCGGTCCCCGCCGCCCGCCTCCTCCCTCAGGACGGCCTGCCGGGCGACCTCGGACTCGACGGCCGGCGAGAAGAGCGCGGCGGCGAACCCGATCAGCAGCACGGCCCCGATCACGGCCCAGGTCCGCTCGGCGAACCCGAGCCACGCGAACCCGGCGATCCGCAGCGCGCACCCGGCGAGGACGACCGGCCGGATGCCGTACCGGTCGGCCAGCGCCCCGCCGACCACGAACAGCCCCTGCTGGCTGAAGGTCCGCAGGCCCAGCACGAATCCGACCAGCCACCCCGCCATGCCGATGCCCTGCCCCAGGTGCTCGGAGAGGAAGGGCAGGACGGCGAAGAACCCGATGTTGAAGGCGAGCTGGGTGAGGATGAGCAGCCGGAGCAGTGGGGAGAGCGGGGCCGGACGCCGTGAGGCGCTCGCGGACCGGAGGGTGAGCGGCGAGGTCATCGTGCGGCCAGTTCCTTCCCCACGGCGGGCTGTTCGGTGACGGCCGGGGTGGTACGACCGGTTCGCCGCAGCCCCGTGAGCCCGCCCGCGGCGCTGACGGCCAGCGCGCCGAGCAGGGCGAGGACGGCGGCGGGGGCCAGGACGGCCCAGGGGGCGCGTTCGGCGTAGGGCTGGTTCTCGGCGAGGAGCAGGCCCCACTCGGGGGACGGCGGCTGGGCGCCCAGGCCGAGGAAGCCGAGCGAGGCGAGCGCGAGGGCGACCCCGGGCAGCCGCAGCAGGGCGTGGCGCAGGACGGACGGCAGTACGGCGGGCAGCAGTTCGCGGCGCAGCAGGTACCACCGCCCGGCGCCCAGCCCCCGGGTGGCCGTGACGTGCAGGGTGGCACGCTCCTGTCGCAGCAGCGCCGAGGTGTGCGCGGCGAGCGGCGCCCAGGCCACCGCGCCCACGGCGAGCGCGGGGGTGGCCGCCCCGCTGCCGGCGACGGCGGTGACGAGGAGGGCGGCGAGGACCGGCGGTACGGCGTTGACGGTGTCGACGAGCGGCCCGGACACCCGGGGCACGAGCCCGAGGAGGACGCCGAGCAGGAGGGCGGCGGCGGTGATGGCGGCGGCGAACAGCAGGGTGTCGAGCGCGCCGTGGCCGACTCGGGCGAGCAGGTCGCGGCCGAGGGCGTCCGTGCCGAAGGGGTGGTCGGCGGAGGGCGCTCGCAGCCGCTCCCCGGTGTCGAGGGCGAGCGGATCACGGGTCAGCCCGGCACCGATCACGGTGATCAGGACGGCGCCGAGGGACAGGGGCAGCAGGCCGCCGGCGGCCGGCGCGGGCCGGTGCAGGGAGGACAGGGCGCCGTCGCGCAGGGCCGGCCCGGTGAGGAGGCGGGCTGCGACGCGGGTGGCGCCGGTGGCGAGCCCGGCGAGGAGGACCAGGGCGAGGGTGCCGGCCTGGAGGACGGGGAGGTCCTGGGCGAGGGCGGCCTGGAGGGTGGTGCGGCCGAGCCCGGGGATGTCGAAGACCTGCTCGACGGCGACGGCCCCGCCGGTCAGCCCCACGACGAACAGTCCCAGGTTGGGCAGCAGCGCGGGCACGCACCGCCGCAGCGCCTGGCGTGCGATGCGCCGCCCGGTCAGCCCCCGGGCGGCGGCGGCCAGCGCCCACGGCTCGCCGAACGCGCCGGGCAGCAGATCGTCGAGCAGCCGTCCGAGCACGGCGCCGGCGGGCAGTCCGAGCGCGAGCGCGGGCAGGAGCGTCCACTGCGGCCCGTACCACCCCAGCGCGGGCAGCCAGCCCAGCTGCACCCCGACGACGGTGGCGAGCACGGAGGCGACGAGGAACTCGGGCAGCGAGGCGAGTACGGCGGAGACGGTGCCGCCGCGCCGCCGCCCGCCGAGCCTGCGCCGGGCCCCGAGCCGCAGGGTGCGCGCGCAGACCAGTCCGGCCGTGACGGCGGCGACGAGGAGCGCGACCGCCATGAGCAGCAGGGACGCGGCGAGCGCCTGAAGTACCTCGGGCAGGACGTCGGTTCCGGAGGTCCACGACTGCCCGGCGTCCCCGCGTGCCAGCCCCCCGAGCCACCGCCCGAGCACGTGCGCCGGCCCGCCGTCGAGGCCGAGCTGCGCACGGATGTCGGCGAGCACCTCGGGCGCGGGCTCCCGCTCGGCCGACCGCGCCTTGAGCACGGTGTGGGCGGGGTCGGTCCGGGTCAGCCACGGCAGCAGCCCGACGCCGCACACCAGTCCGGCCGCGAGGACGGCCCGCCACACCACGGTGGCCACGCGCTGCGGCACGGTTCAGCGCCGGGTGCCGGTGCCGACGAGGGTGCGCTCGTAGGGGTCGAGGGTCACGCCCTGTACGGAGCCGGCGACGCCGGTGATGATCCGCTGGTGCACGAGCGGCACGACGGCGTCGCTGCCGAGGACGCGGGCCTCGGCGGCCATGGCGGCGTCCTGCCGCTTCGCGGTGTCGCTGATCTTCTCCGCGTCGGCGACGGCGCGGTCGACGCCCTCGTCGCAGAGCTGGGCGATGTTGAAGCCGCCGTCGCAGGTGTAGTCGCCGGCGAGGACGGCGACGGGGTCGCCGGTGTCGAGGAGGGTGTTGCGGGCCAGGACGAAGGCGTCGAACTTCCCGGCCAGCGCGTCCTCCTCCAGGCGCGAGTACTCACGCACGGTGAGTTCCACCGTGAACCCGGCCTTCTCCAGCTGCTGCTTCACCACCTGGGCGACCTCGGGCAGCTCGGGCCGGTTGTCGTAGGTGGCGAGGCTGACGGTGGCGCCGCCGGGCCGGGCCGCCTGCGCCCGTCCGACCGGCGCGGTCCGCTTGCCCTCGGCCCAGGTCACGGCGGGCCCGTAGATTCCGGCACCGGGATCGGCGTACCCCTCGTAGACGTCCTTGGCGAACACGGAGGTGTCGATGGCGGCGCGGGCGGCGGCACGCAGCTTCGCGTCCTCGAAGGCCCCGGACGAGGCGTTGAGGAGCAGGCTGGTGGTCCGGGTGGTGGCCGTGTCGCGCCGGTTGTCCTCGTCGAGGGTGGCCGCCTGCGCGACGGGAACGGCCTCGGCGATGTCCAGCTCGCCGGTCCGCAGGGCGTTGGCCCGGGCGGTGCCGTCCGCGATGAAGCGGGCGTCGATCCCGGAGGCCTGCGCGCGTCCGCCCCAGTAGTCGTCGAACCGGTCGAGGGAGGCGGAGGTGGCGCCGTTGACCTTGGTCAGCTCGAAGGGGCCGGTGGCGTGCCCGACGGGGTCGACGCGCCCGCTCCTCTCGTAGGCCTTCGCGGAGAGGACGGCGAGGCTGGGGCTGGAGAGCCGCAGCGGCAGTACGGGGTCGGGCTCGGCGGTGGTGATCCGTACGACCCGTTCACCGTCGGCCTCGGCGGTCAGGGCGACGCCGGCCAGGGCGGCGGGCGCGGGCTCGGCGTCGGTGGCGTGGGCGAGGGAGTCGGCGACGGCGGCCGGGGTGACCTTGCTGCCGTCCTGGAAGGTGGCGTCGCGGAGGGTGAACTCCCACACCTTGTCCCCGTCCCGCCGCCATGACTCGGCGAGGGCGGGGGCGGCCGAGCCGTTGGCGTCGAGCGCGGTGAGGCCCTCGGTCACGGCGAGGCGGCTCAGGAGGGTGGCGTCGGCGCCGTAGGGAGAGAGGTTCTCGGTGGGCGGGAAGGCGAGGGCCACGCGGAGACGCGAGCCGTCGTCGTCGCCGGAGCCGGTGTCGTCGCCACCGCCGGAGGCGAAACAGCTCGATATGAGGGGGACGAGCAGGAGCGGGGCGAGCAGCCGGGAGCGGCGGTGGGAGCGCATGGTCCTCGGATCGATCGGGGCGAGCGTGTGGCGGGCGAGCGGGCGGGACGGCGGTGACGGCGAGGGGCAGCCTACCTGACAACCGTTTCCATTACCTCGGCGTCTCTCAGCCCATCGGCACGTCGAAATGCATGATCCCCTGTCCGCCGCCCGCGTCCTCCCGCTCGTCGTGCACGACCTTGGCGAACGACCGCCAGAACGGCTCGGCACCGGTGACGGCCGGGTCGGTGTGCAGGTACACGGCCCGGTACCCGCCGTCCGCGGCGGCGAAGGCGAGCAGCTCGTCGACGAGCCGGCGGGCGAGCCCGCGCCGCCGGTGCTCGGGCCGGACGTACACCCGGCGCAGCTGCGCGGTCACGCCGGAGGGGTAGCGCTCGGCGACGTGCCGCGGGTTCGGGGGGTGGACGGGGCCGCGCGAGTCGAGGGCGCCGGTCCCCACGACCTCGCCCTCCGCGTCGACGGCCACGAGGAGCGTGTGCCGCTCGGGGGTCAGGTAGGCCCCGGCCAGGTCGATGACGTCCCTGTGCCAGCGCGGGACGTACCCGGTGCCGAAATCGTGGTAGACGGTGTCGAGCATGACGGCCCGGGCCGCGTCCAGGTCGGCGGGGGTGGCTGTCCGGAGGGTGTAGTCACTGGTGCGCACTTGCACATCGTACGCAATAAGTTCCCGGCTCCGATCGGCACCCCCGAGGAGCGGCGGGAGGGCGCGTCCCCGGATGCCGTCGTCGATCAGCGGTGGCCCGGCGCCGCCCGGTCCATCCACTGCGCAAGTGGCGGCCGGTACCACGGCGGTGTCGAGGTCGCGGCGCGGGCGGGGCGTTGTCAGTGCCCACCGATAGATTCGGTCTCGTTCCGCCGAGGTGGCGTGAACGCCCCCTTCGTATGCATGGGAGATGGTGCGTTGTCCGTCTGGGAGAAGTCGAGCACGGCCCGGGTGGTGCCGCCCGCGCGGCCGCGGAAGCTGGCCAAGGTGCCGTTCGTCGAGCTGGCCGACGGGCGGTTGCAGGGTGTGGTGTCCAGTGGGTCGGACGTCGGGCGCGTCTACGTGTCCTCGGTCGCGGCCGGGTCGTACGCGTTCTCGTGCAGCACCAACAACAACCGTCCCTGCGGTGGGGCGCGCGGCATGTTCTGCAACCACATACGCGCGCTCGTCGGTGAGGCCGTGCTCCAGTACGGGGCCGAGCGCGTGGCCCGGTACCTGAAGGTCGAGGACGAGGGCGCTGCCGACGCGCACGCGCTCACCTCCGCCATGACGGCCTCGGGGCCCGGGTCCGCGGACAGCTCGGCGGCGGCCCAGGTGTTCAGCCGGTTCCTGCGGCACCTCGCCTATCTCGAACTTCCGGTCACCACCGGCCCGGTGCCGGAGATGCAGTGGTTCCCGACGACCAGGGCGGTGGCTGCCTGATGCGTGCCGATCTGCTGTTCGACGCCGTGGACGGGCTCGACGAAGCCCTGGCCGCCGTGGACGGTTTCGACGCCGCGCTCGTCGGCGGGCTGCTCCGTCCGCAGCCCGGGCAGGCCGAAGGGCTGGCCGGGCTCGCCGACGCCGTGGCCGGGACGCCGCTGGCCTCGCGGGTCGCCGAGGCCGCCGACAAGACGGCCGCCGGGGCCGGCGACGAGGGGCACCACGTCGCGCTCGCCGCGGCCCGCACCGCTCTGCTCGGGTCCGTGCACGACGCGCTGGTCGCCCGCGTGGAGGAGGCCGTCGACCGCCCCCGCGGCGAGGCCGCTCCCGCCCCGGCGGCCGGTGCGGAGCAGGCCGTCAACCTGCGCCTGGCCGCGCGCAGCTGGCTGTGCGACCTGGCGCGGACCGGCTGGCGGGGCATCGACCACGAGCTGGTCGGCGGGGCCGCGTCCGTCGTCTCCGCGATGCTGCCCGACCCGGCGCTGCGCCGACTCGCCACGCTGCTCGACGGGTTCGCCGCCGAACTGGCCGCCTCCTGTCCCGGGGCGACGCTGGAGCGGGTGCCGGTGCGCCGCTGGGCCGATCTCTGGTCGCGGGCCCTGCTGCTGACGCTGCCGGGGGCGGATTCCGCGCCGGCCGTGGCCGAGGTGACCGGGCGCCTGCTGCCGCTCGGCGTCGACGTCCAGGAGCACGCCACGGCCGTACAGGCGCAGGTGCACGCGGTGTTCGAGCCCTCCGACGGCGGCCCGGCCCGGCTGGTGCGTGCCTCGGTGTCCGCGCCGAAGCCCGACACGGTCGTCGGGGCCGGGCTGTGGCAGCTGCTGCGACCGCACATGTCGCTGCTGGCCGCCCTGGGTGAGGGCCGCTCGATGGACCTCGACGCGATGCCCGTCACCGCCGAAGGCGATCTGCTCTGGGACGACGCGTGCGCTCGTACGGGCGAGCCCGCCGATGCCTTCACCACCGCCCGGGTGGCCCTGCCCACCGCCGCCGCGTTCGCCGTGTCGCCCCTGGACCGGCATCCGGCCCGGATCGCGGTGCCCGTCCTGGTGGAGGGGTACGGCGTGGAGGACGGGGACGACGGGGTGTTCCTCCAGGTGGCCGGGTGCCGTCTCGGCGTCGACACCGACCGCCTGCCGGCCGCAGGTCCGCTCACCGCCGAGTTCGTGGCCTCGTCCGTCGCCTGCCTCGGGCTGCTGCGCTGGGATGCCGGGAAGTTCCTGCTCCAGCCGCTCGCCGTCGAGCGCACCGTGCGGAAGAAGGCCGTCGCCGTGCACGCGGGTTCCTGGGCCGGGGGTACGACGGACAAGGCGGGGGTCCGGGCCGAGAAGGCCGCCACCGACGCCGTCACCGTGCTGCGCGAGCGCGCCGGAAAGCTGCTGCGGAAATGACCCGCCACCCCACCGGGCAGGTTCCCGGTCCCGCATCCCGGCCCGGGCCCCCTGGGGCCGGTCCCGACGCCCCCGGTCCCGATGTCCACGACAACCGGCGGCAGGTGCTCTACTGGCGGTTGCTGGCCCGGCTCTTCGACCCCGAGGAGCAGGCCGCGCTGGAGTCGGCGAGTCTCGCCGTGGTCGAGGACATCGGCCTGCCGCCCGCGCTTCTCGACCCCGACGCGTCCGTCGGCTCCGTTGTGCAGCGACATCCTGAACTGGCGGACGAGTTCGACGGGTTGATGACGCCCGAGCCGGAGGAGGACGGTGCGCGCGACCGGGCCGCCGAGGTGCGGCGCGCGGCGCTCGCGTCGAAGGTGCTGCTGAACGTCTTCGCCTCCCGCCCCGGCGAGGTCACCGCCGGGCAACTGGCGCGCTGGCAGTCCGACGCCGAGTGGCTGGAGCGCGCCCTCGGCTGCCGGCCCGGCGAGCTGCGGGGCGGGCGGGGCGTCTCCCACCAGGCCGGTGGCGGAGTCGGCCCGACCGGCACCGGCTTCGGCGGACCCACGCCCGACCTCAGCCGTCTCATCCCCGCGATCGGGCCGGAGCTCGGCTCCATCGAGGCCGGCCTCGTCAAGCGCATGCGTCTGCGCGAGGTGCTGGCCGACCCCGCGCTGGCCGCCCGGCTGACGCCGAGCATGTCCCTGATCGAGCAGCTGCTGCGCGACAAGGACAATCTCTCCGGTGTCGCGCTCGCCCAGGCCAAGGCCCTCATCCGCCGGTACGTCGACGAGGTCACCGAAGTGCTGCGCACCCAGGTGGAGAAGTCCACGGTCGGTGAGCTCGACCGCTCCGTGCCGCCCAAGCGCGTCTTCCGCAACCTCGACATCGACCGCACCATCTGGAAGAACCTCACCAACTGGAGTCCGGAGGAGGAGCGGCTCTACGTCGACCGTCTCTACTACCGGCACACCAGCCGCAGGACGACGCCCCAGCGGCTCGTCGTGGTGGTCGACCAGTCGGGTTCCATGGTCGACTCGATGGTCAACTGCACCATCCTGGCGTCCATCTTCGCGGGGCTGCCCAAGGTGGACGTCCATCTGATCGCCTACGACACGCAGGCGCTGGACCTCACCCCTTGGGCGCACGACCCGTTCGAGACGCTGCTGCGCACCAAGCTCGGCGGCGGGACCGACGGCACGGTCGCCATGGCGCTCGCCCAGCCGAAGGTCGCCGAGCCGCGCAACACCGTCGTGGTGTGGATCTCCGACTTCTACGAGTGGCGCCGGCAGGAGCTGTTCGACAGCATGGCCGCCCTGCACCGCTCGGGGGTGAAGTTCATCCCGGTCGGCTCGGTGACCAGCTCCGGGCGCGGCAGTGTCGATCCGTGGTTCCGGGAGCGGTTCAAGGATCTCGGTACGCCGGTGATCTCCGGTCACATCAAGAAGCTCGTGCACGAACTCAAGACGTTCCTCACCTGATCACCGAGCGCACCTCTCGTCTCGTTGTGATCCCCTCGCCGTGATCATCGTATGGAAAGGCCTTCCCATGTCCGACCTGCTGCGCGCACCCGCCGAGATCAAGTACGCCGAGGAGCTCGACTGGCTGGAGTCGATCGACGACAACCCCAAGCCGTTCTCCTGGCGCCTGTCGCCGAAGATGGTCCGCCTGTTCATCCTCGGCTCCGAGCGCGCCGACGGCCTGGACCGCGAGGTCCCGCAGAAGTGGTTCGGGGACCGGAGCTTCGTCGAGCGGTCCATCGTGACCCTCGCCTCCGACCGGGGGCTGCTGCTCATCGGAGATCCGGGCACCGGCAAGAGCTGGCTGGCCGAGCTGCTGTCCGCGGCGATCAGCCGCAACTCCACGCTGGTGGTGCAGGGCACGGCCGGTACCACCGAGGACCACATCAAGTACTCGTGGAACGTCTCCATGGTCATCGCCAAGGGGCAGTCGCGGGCGTCGATGATCCCCTCGCCGATCATGACCGCGATGGAGGCCGGTTCGATCGGGCGCTTCGAGGAGCTGACCCGGTCCACGAGTGACGTCCAGGACGCGCTGATCTCGATCCTCTCCGAGAAGTACATCTCCGTTCCCGAACTGGAGAGCGGAAGCGGGGACGACAACATCGTCTTCGCCAAGCCCGGTTTCTCCGTCATCGCCACGGCCAACAGCCGCGACCGGGGGGTCAACGACCTGTCCTCCGCGCTCAAGCGGCGTTTCAACTTCGTCCGCATCCCGGTCATGACGAACAAGAAGAGCGAGGCGGAGATCGTCCGCTTCCGCACCGAGGAACTGCTGCGCCGGCACTCGATCGACCTGGACGTGCCGCCGACCCTGCTCGACGTGCTGCTGCGGAGCTTCGCCGACCTGCGCGCCTCCGCCGCCGCGGCCGGCAGCGACGACGAGAAGCTGGAGTCCGCCCTGTCGACCGCCGAGCAGATCGGTGTGCTGGAGGACGCCGTCCTGCACAGCAACTTCTTCGGTGAACGCGCCCTGACCGCCCGTACCCTCGCCTCCTCGCTCGTCGGATCGCTCACCCGTCGCGAGCCCGAGGACCTGGCCATCCTCAACAAGTACCTGCACGGCGTCGTCGAGCCCCGCAGCAAGGAGGAGGGCGGTTCCTGGCCCGAGTTCCTGGAGGGCGGCCGCGACGCGATCGCCACTCTGTCATGAGCGGGCCCCAGGAGAGCACGTCGTTCGCCGCGCTCCGCGGGCAGTTGCAGGAGGCCGCAGCCGTCTTCGCGGGCGGGCAGGACGCGCTGGAGGGCATCCTCCTCGGTCTGGTCGACGACGTGGACCGGGCGGTGCGCGAGCCGCTGGAGATCTTCCCGGTCTGCCACCACTCCCCCGCCTCGGCGACCGCCATGGCCCGCCGGCTGCGGGACAAGCAGCCGAAGGTCGTGTACCTGGAGCTGTGCGAGGACATGGCGCCGCTGCTGACCGAGCTGCGCAACTGCCGGCTGCCGGTGGCGGTGCAGGCGTTCGCCGGTGACGTCGACGGCTTCCCCGTCGAGTGGGCGCCGCTGTCGGTCGTCGCGCCGATCACCGAGGCGTCCGCCGAGTACCAGGCCATCGCGTACGCCCTCGACACGCCGGGGGTGGAGCTGGTCCTCGTCGACCGGTCGGCGGACCACGTCTTCCAGTGGGACAGCCGGGGCGAGGCGGTGGCCGGGGAGGCCGGAACGGAGGGCGCCGCGGCCTCCGAGGAGCCCGAGGCCGGTCTGCACGGCGAGGCCGTCGGGGTCGAGATCGGCGACCTGCGTCCGCGCTTCGCCGAGCTGGAGGAGCACCTGCTGCGCCACGGCAAGGTGCGGCACTGGTCGGAGTGGTGGCACCAGTACGTCGAGGTGCCGCTCGGCGACGGCGCGGCCGGCCACGACACCTACCGGCAGGTCATGTTCCTCATCGGCAGCCTGTTCCGGCGGCTCGCCCCGGGGGACGGCGCCAGGGTCCGGGTGGACGAGGACCGCGAGCGGTACATGTGGACGCGGATGCGCGAGCACCTGGGCGCGACCGGGACCGATCCGGCGGACGCGCTGTACGTGTGCGGCGCCTTCCACGCGGCCAGCCGGGTGGCGGAGTTCGGGGTGCACGGCAGCGACACGTTCGCCATCTCGCCGCGTTCCGCCACCATCTGGCAGTACGGGTTGATCCCGTCCAGTCACGCGTCGATCGAGGCGCAGTTCGGCCTCGCCGCGGGGTCGGTGTCGATCGCGGCGACCGAGTGGGCGAAGAGCCTGAAGCGGACCCGGGTGAAGCCCTACCGGCTCCAGGGCCAGGCGGGGACGAAGAAGTCCGGGAGAAAGCAGGCGGTGGCCGCCGCCCCGGTGCCGCGGTCCGCGGACGCCGAGGACAAGCTGTCCGGCTTCCTCGGCCGGCCGCCCGTGCTCGACGGCCTGGACGAGGCGGAACTGCTCGGCTGGTCCGTGGACATCGTCCGCGCCGCCCGGCGCAGCGGCTATCTCGCCTCCACCGCCGACGCCATCGCGGTCTTCGAGACGTCGATCCTGCTCGCCGGCATGCGGGACCGGGCCAAGCCCACGCCGTACGACTTCCAGGACGCGGCGGTCACCTGTATCGAGAAGGACGTGGTCCCCGGGCGGCGGGACGTGCGGCGCCTGGTCGAGATCATGATGGGCGGCGACCGGATCGGCCGGGTCGGGTACGAGGCGCTGCCGCCCCTCGCCCGCGACGTGCACGACCGGCTGGCGCCGCTGGGGCTGAAACTCCAGCAGCGAGGGGTGCAGCGGGCGCTGCTCGACATGGCCTCCCGGCCGGAACTCACGGCGTGCTCCGACGTGCTGTGGATGCTGCGTCGTCTGATGCCGCACGGCGCGGCACGGCCGATCATGGGTGAGCGGCGGCTCGGCGAGCGGTCGATCCAGGAGTCGTGGGACCTGGCGATCGGCACCCACCAGCGGGCTCTCATCGAGCTCGGCTACGAGGGCGTCAGCATCGAGCAGGTGCTGGAGCAACGTCTGCGGCGGGACGCGTACGGGCCGCGGGCGACGACGGCGACCGTGCTGGCCGCCGTCGAGGACGCGACGCTGTACCTGCGCAGCCGTCGTCTCGCCGACGAGCTCGGCACCCACGCGCTGAAGGTGCTCGCCACCGAGCGCAGCGTCGACGGCGCGCCGGAGGTGCTGCGCCGGGTGCGCGCGCTGCTGGCGTACTACCGGACCAGCGAGCCGGTGCTGCCGGCGTGGATCGAGTCGTTCGTCAAGGCCGGTTACGCCCACTACTGCACGTTGCTGCCGACGGCGTTCCGGGACGAGGACGCGACGGTGGGCCAGGTGGCGGCGATGCTCGGCTTCCTGTTCAGCATGGAGGGCCTCGCGCTGTCGCTGGGGTGCGACCGGGCCCAGCTGGAGCTGGCGGTGGCTCAGTCGCACCCCGAGGAGCCGTCGAAGACGGCGCTGCTGTGGGCGGCCCAGGTGCAGCTCGGCACGCTGTCGCGGGCGGAGCTGCGGGCGCGGTGCGCCCGGTTGCTGGACGATCCGCTGGTGGTGTCCGCCTATCCGCGCTACCTCAGCGGCTTCGTCCACGCGCTGGAGCCCGTGCCGGGCCTGGCGGACGTGGTCGTGGAGGCGGTGTCGAACGCGTTCGCGCGGCTGCCGGACGCGGTGCTGCTGCCGTGGCTGCCGCTTCTGATCACCACGTTGCGCTCGGGCGCCGCCGATCTCGCTCCCCTGCTGATCCGCGAGGCGGGGCGGATCTTCCCGGGCCGGCTGGCGGCACTGGACGCGTGGGTGCCGCCGTGGCGGGCGCCGGAGGTCCTGCCCGCGGGCCGCCGGCCGGGGTCCGGGGAACCCGGACCCCGGGGTGCCGCGCTGCTGCCGGCACATCCGGCGGCCTGCGACGCGGTGGCGGAGCTGCTGGGCTGCGACGGGGAGTGGGCACGCCCCGGACTTCCGGCCGGGCCGTCGGGTGCCGGGCTCCTGGCCGCTCATCCGGCGACGTGTGACGCGGTGGCCGGCCTGCTGGGCTGCGACGGGGTGTGGGCCACGGCGGACGCCCGTCCTTCCGGTGCCGCGTCGCCCGGCGCGGTGCTGACGGACCGTCACCCGGCTGCGGCGGCCGCCTGGGAGTCGCTGCTCGCGGGAGCCTGACGGCACGGGGCCGGCCCCGGGACGCCCGGGGCCGGCCCACCCCCCTCTCGTCACCGTCCCGTGCGGGCCGTGACACGGCCCGCACGGTGCGGTCTCCCCCCTCCATTCCGCGAGAGGGGGGGCGCCAAGTCGCCGCTACGGTGGCCCGGGCAGCCCCGCTCTGCACCACCGCGCCCAGGCGGCCTTCCTCTCGCCATCGCAGCCCGGGCAACCCGCCCTGCACCACCGCGGCTCAGCCGACCGCGTCCCGCACCACCACGACCCGGGCAGCCCCGTCCCGCACCGCGGCCCGGGCAACCCCGGCCTGCACCACCACGACCCGGGCAGCCCCGTCCCGCACCACCACGACCCGGGCAACCCCGGCCTGCATCACCGCGGCTCAGGCGGCCTTGTCCTCCCCCGCCCTCGCCCGCGCCTCGCGGATGATCTCCGCGTACCGACGTCCGCTGCCCTTGATCGTGCGGACCTGCGTCTCGTAGTCGACGTGGACCAGGCCGAAGCGCTTGTCGTAGCCGTACGCCCACTCGAAGTTGTCCAGCAGCGACCAGGCGAAGTACCCGGCCAGCGGGGCGCCCTTGCGCGCGGCCGAGGCGCAGGCGGTGAGGTGGGCCGCGAGGTAGTCCTGGCGCTCCGGGTCGTCGACCGTGCCGTCGGGGCGTACCACGTCGGGGAAGGACGAGCCGTTCTCCGTGACGTACAGTCTGCGGGCCCCGTACTCATCGGTCAGCCTCAGCAGCAGGTCCTCGATGCCGCCGGCGTCGATCTCCCAGTCCATGCCGGTGCGCGGGACGCCGTCGCGGTGGACGGTGCGGGCCCGGGGGGCGGGGCCGGTGGGGTCGTCGGCGACCGTCTGGGGGAAGTAGTAGTTCAGGCCCAGCCAGTCCAGGTCGGCGCCGATCAGTCTCATGTCGCCGGGCTGCTCGGGCAGTTCGACGCCGTAGACCTCCCGCATGTCCTCGGGGAAGCCCCGGCCGTGCACCGGGTCCAGCCACCAGCGGTTGGTGTGGCCGTCCATCCGGCGGGCGGCGGCCAGGTCCTCGTCGCGGTCGGAGGCGGCGTGGATGGTGGAGAGGTTGTTGACGATGCCGACCTGGGCGTCCGGGGCCGCCGCGCGGATCGCCGCCATCGCCAGACCGTGGCCCAGCAGGAGGTGGTAGGAGGCGCGGACCGCCGCCGTCAGGTCGGTCCAGCCCGGGGCCATCTTGCCCTCCAGGTGGCCGATCCACGCCGAGCACAGCGGTTCGTTGAGGGTGGCCCAGTGGCCGACGCGGTCGCCGAGGCGTTCGGCGACGACCGAGGCGTAGGAGGCGAAGTGGTCGGCCGTCGCGCGCTCGGGCCAGCCACCGCGGTCCTGGAGCACCTGCGGCAGGTCCCAGTGGTAGAGGGTCACGCTGGGGGTGATGCCGGCCCCGAGCAGGTCGTCGACGAGGCGGTCGTAGAAGGCCAGGCCCTTCTCGTTGACCGGGCCGTCGCCGCCCGGCAGTACACGCGGCCAGGCGATCGAGAGGCGGTAGGCGTTGGTGCCGAGTCGCCGCATCAGCCCGATGTCCTCGCTGCTGCGGTGGTAGTGGTCGCAGGCGACGTCGCCGTGATCGCCGTTGTCGATCTTTCCGGGGGTGTGCGAGAAGGTGTCCCAGATCGACGGCGAACGTCCGTCCTCCGCCACGGCTCCCTCGATCTGGTACGCCGATGTGGCCGTGCCCCACAGGAAGTCGTGCGGGAGTGCGGCGAAGTCGATGGTCACGTGGGTCCTCTCGGAGTGGGGGTCGGGGGTCACTTGACGGCGCCGGCCGTCAGGCCGGCCACGAGATAGCGCTGGAGGAGCAGGAAGCCCGCGACGACGGGGATGCTCACCACCAGCGAGGCGGCCATGATCTGGTTCCAGTAGACGTCGTTCTGCGTGGAGTAGCCCTGGAGGCCGACCGCGAGGGTGCGGGTGGCGTCGTTGGTCATCACCGAGGCGAACAGGACCTCGCCCCAGGCGGTCATGAACGCGTAGACGGCGACCGCGACGATGCCGGGGGTCGCCGCCGGCACCACGACCTTGAACAGGGCGCGCAGCGGACCGCAGCCGTCCACCAGGGCCGCCTCGTCCAGGTCGCGGGGCACCGAGTCGAAGTAGCCGATCAGCATCCAGATGGAGAAGGGGAGGGAGAAGGTCAGGTACGTCAGGATCAGGCCGCCGCGGGAGCCGAACAGGGCGATGCCCGTGGCGTTGCCGATGTTGACGTAGATCAGGAAGAGGGGGAGGAGGAAGAGGATGCCGGGGAACATCTGGGTGGACAGGACGGTCACCGAGAAGACGCGCTTGCCGCGGAACTCGTAGCGGCTGACCGCGTAGGCGGCGAAGACCGCGACCACGACCGAGCAGACCGTCGCGGCGCCGGCCACGATCAGCGAGTTGACGAAGTACCTCGCCAGCGGCACCGTCGACCAGATGTCGATGTACGGGCGGACCGTCAGGCCGGTGGGCAGCCAGTGGAACTCGCCCGAGACGTCCTCCAGCGGCTTCAGCGAGCTGGAGACCATGACGTAGACCGGCAGCAGGACGAAGCCGGTGAGCAGGGTGAGGAAGACGCGCCGGGTCCAGAGGAAGGAGCGCGGCGCGGCCATCGGGGACCGGGCGTGCGAGGGCCCGGACAGCAGGGGCCTAGACATGGGCGGGCCTCCGTCGCCGTGAGGTCAGGAACAGGTACACGCCCGTCACCAGCAGCAGGAAGAGCAGCAGCAGGACCGACATGGCGGAGCCGGCGCCGAAGTTCCAGGTGACGAACGACGACTGGTAGATGTGAAGGGAGATCAGGTCGGCGGCCTCGGGCGCGGCCTTGCCGAACAGGACGAACGGTGTGTTGAAGTCGTTGAAGGTCCACAGGAAGAGCACGAGGACCAGGACCTGGTTGACCGGGCGAAGTGACGGCAGGGTGATGCGTCGGATCTGCTGCCGGACACCGGCGCCGTCGAGGGCGGCGGCCTCGTACAGCTCCTTGGGGATGTTCTGCAGGCCGGCCATGACGATGAGGAAGGCGAACGGCCAGCCCTTCCAGACGGACACGACGAGCAGCGCGATGAAGCTGTTGTCGCCGATGAGCCAGAAGGAGGGCTTGTCGGTGAGGCCGAGCTGGTCGTGCAGGACGTGGTTCACCAGACCGTTGTCGTGCTGGAACATGAACGCCCAGGTGATGACGGCGGCGTAGACGGGCAGGGCGTACGGCACCAGGAAGACCGCGCGCAGCAGGCCCCGGCCGCGGAAGGTGTCCTGCATGCAGATCGCCGCCGCCGTGCCGATCAGCCAGCACAGGCCGACGGAGAGGACCGTGAAGGCGCAGGTGACGAGGAAGGAGTGGAGCAGGGCCTCGCCGACGGGGGCGTCGAAGTCCACCGACAGGCTGTAGTTGTCGAGGGCGGCCCACGGGGCGGTGGTCCAGTCGCGGAGGTAGAACTGGGTGAGTTCCCGGAAGCTCATCACGATGCCGATGACCATCGGCACCAGGTGGACGAGGAGTTCGAGGAGCAGGGCCGGCAGGAGCAGCAGGTAGGGCAGGCCGATGCGGCGGATCCGCCCGGGACGGCGGCGGGGTCCGCGCGCCCTCCCGGGGAAGCTCTTGCCGACCGTCCGCCCGCCGGGCTCCGCCGAGGCGGTCGTGGTGGTCATGGCGAGGTCCGTGTCCGTGTCGGAGTCGGTGGGGGTCGGGGCGCTCACTTCGTCGGCATCTGCTGCTGGGCCTTGGCGAGCTTCTCCTTCACGGACTCCGTGGTCACCGCCCGCCCGGCCGCGGCGTCGGCGAACAATTCCTTCACGGCCGTGCCGACCGCCGTCTCGAACTGCGACTCGTCGGGCACCTGGGGCAGTGCGGCGGCGCTGGTGGCGAGGGTCTCGCGCAGGACGGCGGTGGCCTGTCCGTTGAACGCCGGGTCGGTCTGGGCGGCCTTGACCGGCGGGATGGAGCCGTACGCCTTGTTGAGGATCCTCTGTTCGGCGTCGCTGGTCATGAAGTTCACGAACGTGGTGGCACCGTCGATGTTGTCGGTGTTCTTGAAGACGGCCATGTTGATGCCGGCGACCATGGAGTTGGTGTTCTTGCCGGCTCCGGGTGTGCCGGACGGGACGGGCGCGGGGGCGACGCCCCACTCGTCCTCCTCCATGCCCATGGTCTTGAAGGTGGCGGAGGCCGTCTGCCACAGCACCATCGCGGTCTTGCCCTTGGCGAAGTCGCTGAGGGACTGGTTCTGGGCGTACTCGGCGTTGCCGGGGGCGATGACCTTGTCCTCGGCCATCAGGTCGACGTACTGCTCGACGGCCGCGACGGCACCGTCGGAGGTGAAGTCGGGCTTGCCGTCCGCGGTGAAGAAGTCGGCGCCGTGCTGCTTGGCGAACACGAAGACCTGGTGGATGTTGTTCGACAGGTTGGAGCCCTCGGCGCCCAGGCCCCACTTGCCGTCCTTGGAGATCTTCTTTCCGGTCTCGACCAGCTCGTCCCAGGTGGCCGGCGGCTTGGTGACGCCCGCGTCGGCGAACATCTGCTTGTTGTAGTAGAGGGCGTACGCCATCGAGTAGAGCGGTACCGCGGCCGGGTCCTGGCCCTCGACGCCGGTCGAACCGAGGGCGGATGCGACGAAGCGGTCCCTGCCGCCGATCTTGTCGAGGTTCTCCGCGTCCCAGGGGAGCAGCGCCCCGGTGGCCTGGAGGGAGGCGGTCCAGGTGTTGCCGATGTTCAGGACGTCGGGGCCCTGGCCGGAGGTGGTGGCGGTCAGGATCCGGTTGAGCAGGTCGGACCAGGGAACGACCTCCAGTTCCACCTTGATGCCGGTCTCCTTCTCGAACTTGTCGAGTTCGGGCTGGAGGACCTTCTTGTCGACCTCGATGCTGGCGCCCTGGTTGGAGGCCCAGTAGGTCAGTGTCTTGGGGGAGTCGTTGGATCCGCCGCCCGTGGAGGAACCTCCTCCGCAGGCCGAGGCGGCGAGAGCGAGAGACATGGTGACGGCGCCTACGGCCGCGGCTCGGATGCTGCGCATGGCTCCTGGGTCCCTTCCGGGAGTCGGTCGAGAAGTCCGAGGACGGCCCCGGTTCTCCTCCCGGCGCCCCTCATGGCTTAATTTAGGACGTGAGTTAAACCCCGAGAGAAAGACTCGTCAAGGTGTCGCGCGCCCCCGAACGGCTCGTGGGGACGCCGGAGGAAGGGGCCGGATGGCCAGGTACAGCGGGCGAACAGTGCGTGACCTGCGCCGGGAGAGCCGAGCCGCCGTTCTGCAACGTTTGTATTTCGATGGGCCGATGAGCCGGCTCGCGCTCGGCCCGGCGGCCGGACTGAGTTCGGGTTCCGTCAGCAATGTCGTCACCGAGCTGATCACCGACGGGCTGCTGGAGGAGGCGGGCACCCTCGGCGCGGACGGCGGCCGGCCGCGCACGCTCGTCCGCGTCGCGGCGGAGCGGGGGCGCCTGATCGGCGTCGACGTCGGCGAGACCAGGGTGCGGGTCGAGCTGTTCGACCTGTCGATGTCCGAACTCTCGCGAGCCGAACGCCCGCTGCCGGGCCACGGCGCACGCTCCTACGACGTCGGCGTCGTCGCCGGGCTCATCCTGGACGGGGTCGAGGAGGTGCTCGGCGCGGCCGGCCCCGGGCGGACGCCCGGCGAACTCCTGGGCGTGGGCATCGGCGTGCCCGGCATCGTCGAGCGCACCGCCGACGGCGTTCTCGTGCACGGCCAGACCATCGGCTGGGACGCGGTTCCGCTGGAACGCCTGCTGCGCGACTCGGGGCGGCTGCCCGCCCACGTACCGCTCTTCGTCGACAACGGCGCCAAGACGCTGGGACAGGCCGAGATGTGGTTCGGCGGCGGACGCGGGGCGCGCAACGCCGTGGTCGTGCTCTTCGGCTCCGGCGTCGGCGCCTGCGTCGTCACCGACGAGGTGGAACAGGGGCGTGCCGTGGAGTGGGGGCATCTGACGGTACGGGTGCGGGGGCGCCGGTGCCGGTGCGGGGCGCGGGGGTGTCTGGAGGCGTACGCCGGTGCCCAGGCACTGCTCGCGCGCTGGCGCGAGGCGGGCGGGCAGCCGCCTCCCGGCGCCGACGAGGAGACCGCGCTCACCGCCATGCTGTCCGCCCCCCGCCCCGAGGACGGCGGCGAACCGGACCCGGTGGCGGCCGAGGTGCTCGACCGGACGGCCGAGTACCTGGGAGCGGGACTGGCCGACCTGATCAACCTCTTCCAGCCCGAGCGCGTCCTCGTCGGCGGCTGGGCCGGGCTCCAGCTCGGCGCGCCCTTCCTGACGGCGGTGCGGGCCCACGCGCTCGCCCACGCCCTGCGGCACCCCGCCGGCCGGGTCGGCATCTCCCTCGGCCGCCTCGGCCCGGACGCGGTGACCGTGGGCGCCGCCGTCCTGCCCCTCGCGGCGTTCTTCGCCCGCGGCGGCCGGCACGCACCGGCCGCCGCACCCGCACCGGTGCCGGCCTGGCGGGCGGCGCTCGGGGGGAGGCTGGCCGGGACGGGGGCACAGGGGGGCGGGAGGGGCGAGGCATGACGGGGCGGACGCGGTCACGGTGCCGCACGCCGGACGGGAGACAACGCGAGATGCCGGCCGGAATCTCTCCCGACCGGCATCTCGTCTCTGCCTGATCTTGTAACTTGACTTGTGGGACGTTCACGAGATCCCTTGACCAGGCGTAACAGAGCTAATTGATGTTGAGGTTCCCGCAGGCCGCATGATCATTCCCCGAGTGTATGCGCATGCAATTATCGCTGCGATGTACTTACGCCCCGTGGTGGCGACGGGGTCGGACAAGGCCGGGCTTATGCATCGTGGACGATCTGGAGCGCAAGAGTCTTGCCGTATGCAAGGCAGCTGCGGGTGACCGACGGGTGCGGCAGTGGAGATCACACCTTAGGGCTGGAGCCCTTCGATACCGCCCACGTGGCGGCGGAGCCGCCGGCTGAGCGTACGGTTGCCGAACTGGGGCACTGCGAGCCCGATAGCGAGGAGGAGGCGCACCCTCGCGCCCGTTGCCATCGGCGTCGACGCCTTCTCCGGAGACCAGGTGGACCTCTGCCGTCAGCTGGTCGCCAGAGGCTTAACCCCGGCTGCAGCTTTCAGGCACCGCTGAGCCGATACTGACTTCGGCTCGTCAGGGTGAATCTTCGAGAAGTCCCTGAAGGGCCTGGAGCGGTGGCTGTATCCCGTGGTGTGTGAGGTATGCGGATGGGGGCGGGCTGACCGCTGCGGGACGTCGGCGCCGGGAGACTGTAAGGATGCAGGCGGCTGAGCTGTTCGAGCAGAAGATCAAGCCGCCGGAGGTCGCACGGCGCCTGCGGGTGAGCCTGAAGTCGGCCTACCGGTGGCACCGGCTGTGGCGGGACGGCGGTCGTGAGGCCCTGGTCTCGCGCGGCCCGAGCGGGTCGCGATGCCGTTTGTCGCCGCGCTGCCTGGAGAAGCTCGCTGGGTATCTGGAGCAGGGGCCGGCCGCGCACGGCTGGGTGGAGGACCAGGTGTGGACCGCGGCGAGGGTGACCACGCTGATCGGCCGGAAGTTCCACGTCTCCTACAGCGTCTCGGGGGCCACACGGCTGATGCACCGGCTCGGCTTCAGCCCGCAGGTCCCCGCCCGGCGGGTCGCCGAACGCGACGAGCAGGCCGTGACCGTGTGGAAGGAGGCGACCTGGGCCGAGGTAAAAGAGCCCGGGCGGCCTGCGGGGGCTACATCTGCTTCGAGGACGAAGCCGGCTTCACCCGCAGGCCGCCCAGGGGACGCACCTGGGGCCGGCGCGGACACACTCCGGTCGTGACCGTCAGCGGGCGACGCTAGGGACGCCTGTCCGTGGCCGGACTGATCGCGATGCGGCCCGGCCCCCGCACCCGGCTGTGCCACCGCCTGCGCACCCACCCCGCAGGCAAAAGCAAGCGCCGCAGCATGGGCGAGCGGGACTTCATCGCGCTGATCGACGGCGTCCACCAGCTCGTCAAGGCGCCCATCGTGCTGGTCTGGGACCGGCTGAACACCCACGTCTCCCACGCCATGCGCGAGCTGATCGCCGAGCGGAGGTGGCTGACGGTGTTCCTGCTGCCCGCGTACTCGCCCGACCTCAACCCCGTCGAGTGGGTATGGGCACACGTCAAACGCAGCCTGGCCAACCTCGCCGTCGTCGCGCTCGACCGACTTGAAGCCCTCGTCCGCAATCGGCTCAAGCGCCTTCAGTACCGGCCAGACACCCTCGACGGCTTCATAGCTGGCACCGGCCTGGCCCTCGACGACCCAGCCTCACCCTGACAAGCCGAAGTCAGTAACTGACGTAGGCGATGCGCCGAGAAACAGGTACCCAGCACGGGACGTTGATGGCCCCCTGCCCCCGGATTCCTCATGCTGTTTGTCGAGCCGTTCGGCCGCATCCCCTGGTCGCTGACCGTGGACCTTGACCCGGCCTTCTTCCAGGTACGGCTCCAACAGATCAACGACTTCAACGTCCAGCAATGGATGCGAGTGCATGGACCACATCATCCACTGCTCTGTCGAGGCAACCACCCGATCTGAGTAGAACTATGCGGCAGTGGCTTCTGCCCAATGCTCCCTCACCCGGCGACGTATGCGACAGCGTCGTGGCTATGGATGCTTTCCAGATTGCGGACCCTCACCGAGTGACGAAGACCCCGCTCGCGGCAGACGTGGCTGACTTCACGGGCAATGTCTTCGACGAACACAGGGTGGTCGTACGCCTGCATCGTCAGCGCACGTTCATCCGGACGCTTCACCAAGGGCACGACGGGAGCGGACGCACACCGTTCCAAGAGTCGAACGGCCTGCTGCACCCCAAAGGGATAGGGAGTGTCCCCGTGCCCTGTCACGGACAGCGTGACGCGGCTGCGCTGGTTGTGGGCGCCGTAGTCAGAGATCGCTTTCGAGCACGGGCACAGACTGGTGACCTCGGTGGTAACCGACGTGATCACCGTCGTGTCTCCGTCGTCCCAGCGGCCGTCGAACCGGACATCGTGAACCTGGTACGACTCGGCGCCAGTCGCTGGCGCGACCACGGTCGTGCTCAACGGGACGGCTACCGACACCGCGAGCGCCGGTGCATCCAGGAGGTCCGCACCGACTTTCAGCACGTGCGGCAGCTTTCGCGGATCGAACCGGCGAAGGTGCTCGTGGGCGAGAGCCACCATGCGGCTCATGTGGGTGCCACGGCGGTCATGCTGGAGCCGTACGGTCACTTCGATCTCGGCGATGCCCTCCTGGCGAAGGTGGCCGTCTTCGAAGTACAGCGGGTAGCGCAGGCCGCTGATGCCGACCTCGTCGATCTCGATGCCGCGGGTGTCGGTCTCGTTTTGGATATCGTGCATCGCTCACTCGCCCCGATAGGTGCAGCCGGACGTGCACGTCTCGCGGACGGTGAGCGCGGAGAGGTCGGGCAGGGTCGGCTTCAGCCGCTCCCAGATCCAGCGGGCGAGGACCTCGCTCGTCGGGTTCTCCAGGCCCTCAATGTCGTTGAGGTAGTAATGATCGAGCTGCGCTTCGAGGGGCTTGAAGGCCTTCTTGAGGTCGCCGAAGTCCATGACCCAGCCCGACTCGGGGTCGACGGGAGCCTCGACATGGACGATGACCTTGTAGGAGTGGCCGTGCAGGCGCGCGCACTTGTGGCCCTCGGGCACGTTGGGCAAGCGATGTGCAGCTTCGAAGGTGAACTCGCGGAAGATTTCCATTACTGAATTCCCAGATACTTGTGCGTCTGGAGAGAGAGGATCCAGCGCGGGTTCTTCATGCAGTAGTCGACAGTCGCCCTGGTGTTGGCTTCAACGTCCGGGCCGTCCATGGGCTGGAGCCGGAAGTACCGGAAATCCAGGTGCTCGAACTGACGGGGGTCGCCGCCCAGTTGGGGGTAGACCAGTTTCAGTTCGTCTCCGCGGGTCACGACGAGTTCGGAGCCGATCTTGGGACTGACGCAGAGCCAGTCGATGCCGCTCGGCGGTACGCGGGTGCCGTTCGTCTCGACGGCCACCTCGAAGCCGCGGGCGTGCAGGGCGTCGATCGCCGCTTCGTCGAGTTGTAGGAGCGGTTCGCCGCCGGTGCACACCACGAAGCGGTGGCCCCTCGACGACGACGGCCATGCCTGCTCGACGGCTTGAGCGAGGTCGTCCGGGGTCCGGAACCGGCCGCCACCTTCCCCGTCGGTTCCGACGAAATCTGTGTCGCAGAACTGGCAGATCGCACGGTGACGATCCTTCTCCAGGCCCGTCCACAGATTGCACCGGGAGAAGCGGCAGAAGACGGCTGGACGGCCTGCGTGACTCCCTTCACCTTGCAGGGTGTAGAAGATCTCCTTGACCAGGTAGGTCATTCTCACGCGCCCTGGTACTGCACGGGGTCGGTGACGCCGGCCTCGGCGAAGCCCTTGAGGCGGAGCAGGCAGGTCTCGCAATGTCCGCATGCCCGCCCCTGCTCGTCCGGGTCGTAGCAAGAGGAGGTGAGGGAGTAGTCCACGCCGAGGCGCAGGCCCTCACGGACGATGTCGGCCTTCGACATGGCGATGAGCGGCGAGTGGAGCTTGAGACTCTGCGTACCCTCGACCCCGGCGCGGGTGGCCAAGTTGGCCATGCGCTCGTAGGCCTCCATGTACTCGGGGCGGCAGTCCGGGTAGCCGCTGTAGTCGACCGCGGTCACTCCGGTGAAGATGTCGCTCGCCCCAACCGTCTCCGCATAGGCGAGGGCGAAGGAGAGGAAGATCGTGTTGCGTGCCGGGACGTACGTAACGGGAACGCTGCTGCCGGTGTCTTTGTTTCCGGCGTCGTCCAGAGACTCGTGCTTCGGAACGTCGATGTCCGACGTGAGCGCGGATCCGCCGAAAACTCGCAGGTCGATGTCCGCGATGACGTGCCGAGCGACCCCTTGCGCCTCAGCCACGCGCTTCGCGGCCTCAAGCTCCACGCTGTGCCGCTGCCCGTAGCGGAAGCTCAGCGCGTACGGCGTGTAGCCCTGGTCCTTGGCGATCGCCAGAACGGTCGTTGAGTCCAGTCCGCCACTCAGTAGAACGATCGCGGGACGCTCCGCCATGCCTGCTCCTAGTTAGCTCCGTGTGTACTGCGGCAGCCTACGCGAAAAGTGACAGGTAGAGTAACGACAACAGACTGGTAGTTATGAGCGTCGGGAGCCGAGCCGCGTGAGGCAACTTTCACTTGTGGTCACATGTACGGACCGTAAGGCTGTAGCGCCGGAAGCCTCACTGCACGCAAGGTCACTGCCAGTTGGGACCGTGGAGGAACGCTCGACCATCTGGAAGGGGCGCGTCGCGGACGCCTCCGCTACCACTCCACTTGACAGGCTCTACTGCGGCGACCACTGGACACAGTCGCGTCGCCTCATCGCTACGGCCGCCAAGGCTGGTTTCGACGCACGGCTATGGGTCGCGTCCGCCGGCCTCGGCCTTCGGCCAGCATCCGAGCCGGCCCCGGCATACGCGGCGACATTCAGCACGCGACACGCTGACTCGGTAGCCACCTCTGCGGATGGAAGCGCCCAGTGGTGGAAGCACCTGCAAGAGGGACAAAGTCGCACAACATTGCAGGAACTCGGAAAAAGCGGTCCAATCTTGATGGTTCTGTCCGAGGTCTACGCGAAGGCCATGGAAGCCGAACTCCGAGCTCTAGGTGCCGTTGCGAGCGAGGCGCTGCTGGTAGGCGGTGTCGAAGAGATCCCCGGCATCCGAAGAGTCGCCTCCGATGCACGGCTGCGACTCGCGCTCGGCGGAACCCTCACGAGCCTCAATGTCCGCATGGCCGCTTCCTGGCTCCAGCACTGCGAAGACAGTCGGCTGACCTCTGAGCCCACCAGTTCCGCCTGGCACGAATGGGCGTCGGCTGTACCGAAACCGGAACAACTCAACCGTCAGCCTATGGCCGATGCAGAGGTCATCGCCTTCATCAGGCAGGAGCTGGGGGCTCAACCGGGCGTCTCACGGACGCGGCTGTTGCGGATCTTGCGCGACAGCGGCCGAGCATGTGAACAGAGCAGGTTTGCCACCTTGTTCAAGCGAACCATGGGGGATCAGTGACCGAGAACCTCATCACACGCAGAGCTCTGCGGATCAATCAGCACCCCGACATCCCCTTGTACCTTTTTGCCTTGGAAGCCGGAGAAGTCGACCTCGTAGCCGACGTTGCGCGGATCTCACGCGATGAGGCCGGAAAGCTCCTCGGCTACCAGCGCCCCGAAAAGAAGCAGCACGTAAAGCAGATCTTGGAGTATCTGGACGGGGACGAGGTGCTGTTTCCGAACGGACTCATCCTCGCACTTCCATCCTCAGTACGTTTCAGAGGAAGCCGCGGCCCGAACCCGAGCGACGGCCTTGCAACCATCGGGATGCTTGAGATCCCACTGCCAGAGTCACGGGAGGCTCCACGTCCGGCTCTGATCGTTGATGGCCAGCAGCGGAGCCTGGCTCTTGCGCGTACCCGGAATGCCAAGTTGCCTATCACAGTGGCTGGCTTCGTTTCCGAAGATCTGCATGTCCAGCGCGAGCAATTTTTGCGGGTAAATACAGTGTCGCCACTTCCCAGCGACCTGGTCTCCGAACTCCTGCCGGAAGTGAACACTCAGCTTCCTACCAAGCTCTCATCTCGAAAGCTTCCGGCGATCTTGGTGAATGCACTAAGCCAGGATGCCGACTCACCCTTTAAGGGCCTTATCAAACAAGCGTCGACGACAGCTAGCAGGAAATCTGAGACTGTCGTTAAGGACAACAGCCTGCTTCAGGCGATCACCGCGTCATTGTCGCCTTCTGGGGTGCTCTTCCCATACAAAGACTTGTCCAGCGGAACCATCGATACGAGCACTATTCGCAAGATCCTCGTCGTTTACTGGACGGCCGTGCGGGACACCTTTCCTGACGCCTGGGGAATCTCTCCCAATAAGAGCCGATTGATGCACGGCGTCGGCATTCGGTCAATGGGACAGCTCATGGATCGCGTCATGGAGCGAGTGATGTTTGAAGTAGACATCAACTCGGACGAGGCCTACAGCAAGGTCATGGCCGAATTGGCCCTGGTCGAACCCTACTGCCGCTGGACCAAGGGGCGCTGGCCAGAGATTAACTACAACTGGAACGAATTGGAGAACATCACAAAGCACATCAACATCCTGTCAAATTACCTGATTCGCGTTTACCAGAAGGCAAGGATGGGCGCAGCGTGAGGTTCTACTTCCCGGACAGCCAGGACCAGGTCAGTCCGAGTTATGACTTCCTCAATGACGAGTATTCTCCTTTTCGCGTCCGGCAACGGGACGATTTCTACGCCCATCAGGCTGTGAAGCCGGCACCTTATGACGGCATCCTGGTCAGCAAGGCCATTGTCGACGGGTCCGTCAAGGGGGCGGGCAAGTACAGCGCACCGCAGCGTGAACGTCTCTACCGGCTTGGTGTGCGGAATTTCTTCCGGCTTCCCACGACGATGAGCAGCCTGGGAGACTGCGGAGCCTTCAACTATATCGACGAAGAGCGCCCACCCTATACGGTTGATCAGGTACTCGACTTCTATATCGGCTGCAAGTTCAACTCCGGAATCAGTATCGACCACGTAATCTTCGGATATGATCCCGAACTCGCCGAAGAGGATGCAAACCCTGCATGGGTAAAGCGACGTGAGATCTCGCTGGAGTTGGCTGAAGAATTCATCGCTGCTGTCAGATCACGCAATTCCAAGATCCTCGAAGAAGACGACAAGCTCGAACCGGTCGGCGCAGCACAGGGCTGGAGCCCGGACAGCTACGCCGACAGCGTTGCCCGACTTCAGAAAATGGGCTACAAGCGGATCGCCCTAGGCGGCATGGTCCCACTGAAGACGCCCGAGATCGTGGCGTGCCTGAAGAGGATTGCACAAGTTCGCGCAGAAGGAGTTGACTTCCATCTCCTCGGAATCACTCGCGTCGACAGCATGGAAGAATTTGCGAAATTCCACGTAGAAAGCTTCGATAGCACTTCTGCTTTCCGTCAGGCCTTTATGGATGAACGCAACAACTATCACACCGCAGACACGGCCTACACGGCGATTCGCGTTCCGCAGGTCGACGGAAATCCAGCTCTCAAGCGACTGATCCTGGCCGGCGTCGTATCCCAATCCGAAGCAATCAAGGCCGAGCGAGAGTGCCTTCAACTGCTACGTGATTACGACAAGGATTTGGTGGATGCCTCAGAGGTCTTGGATGCCTTGCGCCGCTACCAGGTGCTCCTCGGTGATGCCAAGAAGCTGAAGCAGTTGGACAACCAACTGAAGCGATACGGCGCCACGCTGGCTGACAGGCCATGGAAGCACTGCACATGCGACCTCTGCCGGGAACACAAGATCGAGATGGTCATATTCCGTGGGTCCGAGCGTAACAAGCGCCGCGGATTCCATAACATGACGGTACTCGAAGCAAAGATGCGCAAGCTGTCGTTCACATAATCACCCAGAACGCGCATAACACCCAAAGTAACCCAACAGGAGATGATGTGGCCGACCGCTACGAGTTGAAGCTACCCGCCCTCAAGATCCTCCAAGGCATCAAGGAGATCTACTGCTTCGCCGTCGACGGCAAGAAACTGCATGACTTCGCCGCCGTATCGCGCATCCGCCGTGATGACCAGAAGCGGTTGCAGGGGTACCAGCGGCCCGAGGTCCTCAGCCACATCCGCTCAATCCGCCGCTACCTCGAGTCCGAGGGAGCAATGCTCCCTAACGCCGTGGTCCTCGCGTTCGACGAGCGGGTGAGGTTCGAACCAGCGGTCCGCGGCGGCGATGTGAAGTACTCCATCCCGGGCGAGCTGATCATCCCGGTCGACGAGTCACTGGCTGACGACGAGAAGCCGGCCTGGCTCGTGGACGGACAGCAGCGCAGCGCCGCCATCAGGGACGCTGACCTCGCTGAGTTCCCTGTCGCCGCCGTGGGCTTCATCGCATCCGGGCAGGAAGAGCAGCGGTCGCAGTTCATCCTGGTCAACTCCACCAAGCCGCTCCCCAAGGGACTCGTGTACGAGCTCCTGCCCGAGACCACTGGCCAGCTGCCGCGCTCTCTCGCGCGCAGGGCACTCGCCGCGAGGCTCATGGTCCACCTGAATATGGGGGACGGTCCCTTCAGCGGAAGGATCAGCAGTCCCACATCCCCGACCGGAGACATCAAGGACAACAGCGTTCTGAAGATGCTGGAGCACAGCATCTACGAGGGCGCCTTGTACCAATACCGCAACGCCACCGACGGCACCGGGGACGAAGAGCGGATGCTGGCCCACCTGCTGGCCTTCTGGACGCCAGTGGCAAGCATCTTCCGCGACGCGTGGGGGAAGCCCCCGAAGGAGTCCAGGCTGACCCATGGGGTGGGCATCCAGGCGATGGGCTTCGTCATGGACCGGCTCACTGCGGATGTCCCGGTCGACAAGGTCGATTGGGATGACGTTCGTGCCATTCTGCGTGGGCTGGAAGAGCACGTGGCCTGGACCTCGGGGAAATGGAACTTCGGAGATGACCATCAGCTCAACTGGAACAGCCTGCAGAATACGTCCAAGGACGTACGGCTGCTCAGCAGCTATCTGCAAGCCCGAGTCAGCGCATAGCCCATAGCTCGCGCCTTGCTGCGGCGGCCGCCCGGTCCTGGGCGGCCGCCGTTCTGTTAGGACTCTGCTGCTGCGAGGCGGAGCGCATCGACCGCAGCGCGGAGGAGTGATGCGGAGCCACTCCCGTTCGCATATCCGACGTGCTTTGTCGTCTTGTTCTGATCAATGAAGCCGGTGGCCGCGTGCTTGGCGCAGCGCGTGGCCAAAATGATCACATTCGCAGTACGGGCCTTCTGCCGCAGCTGCGGCGTGCCTACGTGGTCGTAAGCAGTCAAGACCTTCACAGCGGGAGCGAGCCGCTTCAGTTCCTCCTGGCATCGGGTGAGCACTGCCTCGTCCAGTGAGTAGAGCAGCAGTGTCGCCGAGGGGAACTCGACGGGCGTGCTCTCCTTGCCGTCTTCGCCAGCAGGAGCATCCCAGGAGAAGCTGATGCCTAGGTCTTCAGAGAGCCGGCGCGCGAAGGCAAGGTCTGCCTCAGTGAGGCGGCGGCTGTGTGCAGACAGAGGCCCGAGCAGTTGCGAGCACAGGCTCGTGCGGGCCTCAGGATCAGGGCACGCTGCAAGGAACAAGCGGTCGACGAAGTCCAAGACAACCGAGGCCCGTTCGGGAGCAACCCACCGATCCGTGTCCGAACCAATGTCCCTGAGGATCTCCGCGTACTGCTCGGCACAGGGAGCAGCGCGAAGTGCGATCTCCATCAGCGCCTGCAAGGCCGCCAAGTCGCCAGGGCTGTAGCGGTTGAAAAGCACTGCGTTGCGGATGAATGCGTGGGCGCATTCGGGTGCGGGGTCGTCGTAGCCCACGGCATCGATGAACGAGCCTACTGCGCGCCATAGTTCTCGCGCGGCACCGTCGCTCAACCCGTCCAGGAACTCGGCGAGGGTCCCATCGTGCTCTGCAGGAGTGGGCCACAGGGTCCACTGTTCCTCATCCAGCGCGTCCTTCGCCGCGCTGTCGCCCTCGGCGAGCGCGAAGAACAGGGCTGGCCAGTCGTTGATCGGAGTGGCCGTGTCTGCCGACTCCTCGGGTTGCGCGACTGTGGAGGCATCAAGGTCGTCCGAAGTTTGCGCAATGAGCGCATTGGCCTCGTTCAACACAAGCGTGGGGATCTCGGGTGTTTGGTCAAGGTCCTCAGCAGCCGCCACGAACCGGCGTGCGGCCTCTGCGTTCTTGAGGATCACGCAAGCCAGAAGGAGCACCGTCATGGCCTGCGGTCCATACGACCGCGGGTCGCCTGCGAGCAGCTCGGGGACGGCCCTGCCGTGGGTGATGAGGTTGGACTTGGCCGCCTCCAGATTCCGAGCCGCGAGTGGCTCCTCCAGAGCAACGGTGTACACGGCGTTCAGGATTGCTGCCTTCACCGGCGCAGGAGGATCTTGCCGGGCCACGTCCTGGAGTGCCGGGAACTGCAGCACCTTGGTACTCGCTCCGAGACGGTCAAGTCTCTTGAGCTTGAGATGCGCGAGATTCGTCGCAGTAAGCCCGCCCGCGGCAGCGAGTTGCTCAAGGAGGTCAAGCGACGCAGCTTCGCCGCCGGCCGCGAGAGCCGCGTCGAACTCGGCGATGAGACGTCCGACTGGCTTTACTACGCGCCACAGCCTTGGCGGACGCCTCAGGTAGGTCTGCTGCATCAGTAGCAGAGCATCAGTCAGGCCCTGCCGATACTTGTCGCTCTCCCCGGTTGACAGCCGGAAAGTGGAACGTTCGCCGGCCAGGTCGATGACTGCGCGTTCCACGGGATCGTCCCGGTCGAGGAGGGTTGGACGAAGGCCACCGCGCTCCATGTTGCAGTAAATGTACGTAGGCCCGGCAAATGCCTCAATGAGTTCAGCTGTCTTGCCGGCATCTGCTGGGTCACGTGCGATGGCGTACATCGAGTACGACTGGTTTTCGGCGACCCAACGAGGGAGAACGATGGGCGCGTCGTTATCGCCCAGCGCGATCTTGACGAAGGGCTCGGTGCGCGCTGTCCACGAGTGCTTGGGGTCCATCTTGGGCCACGCGTCGTTGCCCTCGCCGAAGAACCTGTGCAGGAACGCCTGGATACGATCAATGGTCCAGGACGTGGTCTGGTTCATTCTCCGTTCCCCCACCGCTCGGCCAGGTCAATGCGTGCTTGAGCGGCAGCGTCGCTGCCTGCCCGGTAAGTGATCTTTTCGTCGTTCCGGGCCATGCCTCGGATCGTGAAGTTCATCGATCCACTCAGCATCCAGTCATTCCCGCACAGCGTCTTCTCGTGGATATCCGGGTCACGGACGATGTGAAGCTTCCTTCCTGATGCCGCCTTCATCAGGCGGCGTAGAAAGTCCTCGTTGTGGGGATCATCGCGGGTCACGACGTGTACCTGTGCGCCACCATGGGCAATGCGGGCCACGGCGTCTGAGAGTCGGCACCCCACGGGAGGGGTGTCTCCAAAGAGTGCGTCGTAGGCGCCGTGGCTGTTGTCGAGGACCTGGACGTCGGTGATCCATGCGGACACCAACCACAGGTGGTCGCTGGGTGCGATGAACTCCGCAATCAGCGCGGCGGACAGCATGGTGTCAACGCGAATCGCGGTGTGCCGCCCAGTGCGGAGGGTTCGTTCCTGGGATTTCACTGGGCTGCCTCCCTCAATTCGACCCTGACTCGAATCTCGTTCTGGTGGCGGACCACGCCGCAGACTTCTCCGTAGACGCGCAGCACATCCCGGTCGATGGGCGTGACCGGAACCTGCTTCAAGGCTTGAGCCATCAGAGTTGCGTCTCCCGCTGGGCAGACCAGCTCGACAGCCGAGGTCGCGGTCAATTGCTGCCGGTAGGCGTTATCCCAGGTGGGCTTGGTGACGTCGATCACCGGTATACGGTCATCGTGTGCGGCTTGGACCAGCAGACGCTCGAGGACGGGGCCGTCGGCGTATGGCTGGTAGTGCTTCAGGTCTTGAGTGCGGGCCTGGTGGCCACGGGGCCACAGAAGACTGAAGACCTGGTCTGCGGTCAGGGACCGGGCGCCTTCCAACTGGAGCTTGCCGGATCCTACGGCGTATGCGATTACGCGAGCGTCGACCTCGACCCGGAGACGTTGCTCCAACTCCGTCCATGCGTCAACAAGGACGAGAGCGGTGACGTCAGTATCGGGTCCAGACCCCGGGCGCAGAAGCCGCGTGGACAGGGCAGCAACAGCTGCATGCCGAGGCGGGCCGTCGAGCCGTGCCCAGGCCTCGCGAAGGACGTCCAGAGCGTCCTCGGCTTCTTTGGCGGAACTGCCGGCCCGGAGTGTCGCCATTGCCTGGGCAGCTGTTCCGCTGGGTTCGTCGATGACATGCCGGAGGAACCGGGTCAGCGTGGCGTCGACGTACTCGTATTCGCTTGGCGCGAGGCTGCTCGTCACAAGCCCCCAGAATTGCCGGGGATCCTTCGAGTAGAAGTCGACCAACTGCTCGACGATCCCCAACCCACCCACGGACGTTTCGCTGAGCCACACCTCGGTGAGCGAGTCCTCTCCCTCACCGGGAAGTGTGTCAACGATGAGATCGCCGTCCTGTGCGTTCGGGCACGCGCGTTGAGCAGCAGCGAGAATCGCAGCTGCCATCGTGTCGCGGTATGTGCGCCGCGCGAGCGGGCTGGTCTCGGCTGAAATGTCCTCTGCTACCAGCAGCTCTGCTGCCCTGTCCAGAGCTGTGATGACCGTGCCGTTGGCGACAAGCTTGATCAACTCTGACACGAGTCGATCACCGTCGACCTCCTGCTCAGTCACGTCGGAGTCACGGTAGAGCACTTGGAAGATCTTGGAGAGATCGTGAGTCCAGGAACCGTTCTTCAGCAGCGCACGGACGTCAGCGTTCGTGCGGTTCCCGTCGAGTCCGGCCAGAGCGAACGCGGTCAGATAGATCTGGGCCAGGCGCTCCCTCTGGAAGCTGTCGGAGATCTCGGCCAAGGCCGGATCCTCCTGAACCGTGTGCAAGAAGGCCAGAGAGCGCCACTGAGGCGTAGTGAGGTACTCCATGACAGCTGGATCGTCGAGGTTGAGCGGCTTGAGTGCGAAGCGGATGGCATCGACGCCCAAGGCGAATCCGAGTGCGGCCGGTCGTCCCCGGAGTTCGTATCGAACAGTGCGGGCTTGACTGTTCTGCCGTTCCCGGCGGACGTTGCACTCAGCGCCGAACGTCATGCGGCGCACTTGTACAGGGTTGCCGGTCGCGTGGGTCGCAAAGCTGACCGTGTCAATGCGACGTTGCCAGGGGGACGGCTTCGGCACGGTGCCCTCACTGAGGGGCGCGTCGTCCTCCACGACGATCTGGGTGCCCCACTGCGGCTGGCCGTGGGACTGGTCCACGATGTCGGGATCGGGTTGGGAAAGCGCCAGGCTCAAGGGGCGGACGACTTCGAGGTTGGCGCCATCATGTCCATGAGGCTGCCAGGTGCCCTCCAGCCTGCCCTCGGTGACGATTTCCCTCAGGTTGAGCACATTGCCGTCGTCGTCGGGGATGGGGAGCCACGTGCGGTGAGTGTCGTCCAGGTACCCGAAGCGCCGGCTGACCCGTCCCGGCACGGCTTCAGTCAATGCCTTACCGATGGGCATGTGCTCGATGGATCCATCCCCATTATCGAAGGGGAGTTCCAGATCGACCTCAGGAAGGTTCAGCGGCTCGAACAGGGTCCGGGTGATGAACTCGGGGAGCATGGCCTTCTTGCCCATGCCGGGGTCGTTTACAAGAGGTTCCCAACGGGAGCGAAGCCGGCGAAGAGCCGTGGGCACGACGGCCAGGAGGAGGGAACGAGGCTGTTCCCACAACACGGCCTGTGCCTCGTCGACGCTGATCTTCAACGCCTTGACGAGGTGCCGTGCAAACTCGTCCTGGACACGCTCCTCGGTCAGCAGTTGATGCAGGATTTTGATCAGTCCGAGGCGCTCGTTCTCGTACTCGGACAAGATCCTCGGGTCATCCGGGGTCGTCAGGAGCTTCCGCACGTCGCCGCGCCCGACCTGGACACGCATCCTGCGCCCGGCCCAGTCAAGAAGAGACTGGGCTCCCTGGATCTTGAGGACGTACCGGTTCTTGAGCGGCAGGGTCGTAGCAGCGACCTCCGGAGCAAAGAGCGTTTCGTAGCCCTGGTAGGCCAGGCGATCGCGACCGTAGTCCGACAAGGTCACGATGGTCAGCGGCCGAGTCCCGCGCTCTCGGCCGGCGCGGCCGCGGCGCTGGATGAACGAAGCGGCATTCCGTGGTGCCTTGTGTTGAAGGACGAGACCAACCCGGGGATCGTTGAAGCCCACTTCCAACGACGCTGTAGCGATCGTGAGGTTCGCATTGCGGTTAACCCCCGCGTCCTGGGATGAGGTTCGCCCGATGATCAAGGGGTGCATGCGGAGATCGGGGTCGAGTTCATGACCGACCCGCTCGACGAGTTCCCAGTTCTGTCCCTCGAGGTAGCGAGGCCCGGGCTCAGGGCGCGCACGTGACCGCAACCCGGCCAGCACGTCACCCCGGCGATTCGTGCGCCCGCGGTGGTCCTGGTCGCCCTCGGCGTCGCGGAGGTACTTGTAGAAGCGGTTGGTGACGTCCAGGGCATCCGTGAATAGGAACCCGGTCGAGCCGTAGAGGAAGGCGTCGTCACCGTTGTCGAGTACGCGGCCCCAGAGCATCGCAGTCTGGATCGACGTGGACAGGAGACTGGCTCCCGAGACTGGGTCGCCTCGCAGCGCGAGCGCGTACTCGCGGCCTTCCCGCACCATGGTGGCATCTTCGGGTGCAATGGAGTCCACGTCACTCTCGCGCAGGCCGACCAACTGTGCGAAGAACTGGTTCGCGTCGCGCAGTGTGGCGCTGAGGCCCACGAAAGTTACGGGTTTGCCTACTGCGTCCCTCCATCTGCGTAGGAGGTAGGCGACCTGCGCCCCGTGCACTCCCGAGTAGGTGTGCACCTCATCGAGGAGCATCAGGGACGGCACGCTTCCCCCGCGCCAGCCCAGGAGGCTATCGAGGTAGCCGTCGGCGCTGCAGTTGTTCAGCATCTCCGTAGTGGTGAACAACAGGTACGGCGGGTTCTTCTTCAAGGACTCGCGAGTCAGGGCGAGTTGGCCGTCCGGGATTTCGTCCCCGCAGCGTCGGCATATGAGGCGTTCAACGCGTTCAGCGCGGTCCCTATCGGACCAAATCAACTCGCCGTCTTCACACTCAGGGCTGGGACAGGGAAGGAAGGGACACACGGCGCCGTCCCCTACACGTGCCCAACGGCCGGAACCTCGTCCGGGCTGAAGTCGCCAGTCGTCGGCGTGATTCGGGGTGCCCCCGTAGAGTGCGCCGAGACGCAGAGGCATCTTCCCCTGGCTGACGAGCGCGCTCTGAACGCTGCGAGCATTGACGATCGCATCGCGCAACTGATCCCGCAACAACTCAGTTCGCGGATACAGAGCCAGAGTGTGGATCCTGCTCTGGACCCTGTTGGTCGCGTGCTCCGCTATGGCTGCGAAGGCGGGCAGGTAGAAGGACAGCGTCTTGCCGCTACCGGTGCCGGCGCTGACGATGATGCCCTTAGAACGGTTTTGGCCCTGGAGTGAGGAGAAGACGGCTTGCGTTGCCTCCAACTGAAAACGGGCGAGGTTCTTGCCGCCCAGTTGGTCCTGGGCAACGCGGCCTTGGAGATCGCCCCAACCGGGAAGGGTTCGCAACTCCTTGAGTGTTTGGGAGCCTGGAATATCTCGATCAGGGTAACGGCGATAGCGAACGTGTAGGCGGTAGTCAGCAACGAGTCGCTTCCCTTGCCGCCACCACCCGTTGGGGGTGTCGTCTGCCCAGTCTCCGCGAGGGCGGAAGAGTTGACGCAGTCCGGCGGTCAAGCGCAGAGCTTCGGCAAAACGAGTGCGGTAGCGGATTGATCCGTCGCTAGGCCAGGGCACCTTGAAGAGCAGCGCGCGGCCCTGCAGCTCGCGGAGGATCTCGACGGCTGATAGTACTGGCGGATTGTCGCATTCGTCGAGGAACTGCTCGATGCAGTTGAGGACGTCATCCTCTGAGAGTGCACCTTCCGTCATGCCCCACATGAGGAGGGGCAACTCAAGGTCTTCAAGTTGGTTCAGGAGCTCGTTGGCGAACTTCCGGCCTACTATGCTCTGGTTCACGAACCCTTCCTCTTCAGGGTGATGTGGGCGTCCATCCGGCATTCGCGAAGGAGTGCGATCTCTTCGTCTGTGACGTCGCTTAGCGTCAGGCCAGGTTGCTCGCGTAGCCGATTCAGCAGGTCGACGAGTGCTTCCGGCGGGTCTTGAGTGTCTTGAAGGAGTTCCGCTAGGCCGGCGTACGTGGTCGCGAATGTGGTGATGGCTTCTTTAGAAGCCTTGCCCCTGGCGATTCGCTCCAGTTCAAGTTGTCGCTTGGAAGCCTGCTTCTCCGTTTCGAGTTCGACGAGCATCGAGATTCGCGCAAGGGGCAGGTCCGCGAGGAGTTGCTCAGTCCAGGCTGACCAAGCGGATTGATTCTCTTCCGCGAGACGATCGGTTACTGCCTGTGTCTTCTTCTTCGCCGTGTTGAACACCTGGTTGGAGGGGAGTCCGCTGGGTCCCAGACTGCGTTCGAATCCAGCTCTGCCGTCATCGATGCCGGACAAGTCGATGTTGAGTCCCGCGCCGCGGGACTGTAGGGCCTGTGTGACGGCCAGTTGCGAGCGAAGCTGGTTGAGCTGAGAGCGGAGTTCCAGCAACCGGCTTGATACACGAGTGGCCTGCCGCTGTGAATCCTCACCATCCGCGATGCGTGAAGCGTGATCCTCAAGCAGCTTTGCCTTCTCGTACACTGACATCCGAGTCACGGTTGATCAGCCCCTTCGACTGCCAGGGAATGCCATTCGGCAATGAGTTCCTGCACGCCCTCGGCTGCGCTCTTGGCGGCCGAAGAACTCGCCCGCATCTCGGCACCCTTCAGTGCCTCATCAAGCCACTCATCAGCGACACAAAGCAGGTTCCGGATAACTTCGATGGAAGCTCCTCGGTCCTGGGCGGCCGTGCGGATGCACGCAATCAGACGCGACGCCTCAGGGCGATCGTCGTCGAAGCACCGGGCCAGGTCATCTTCCAGAGCGGAGATCGTGGACCACTCCACAGCAGCTGCCTGCTCGAGGAGAGCATCGAGTTCACGCGCTCGTTGGGCGGGCAACGACAGACTGACCTCTCTTGCCCTGTCGACGGCAGTTCTGATGCTGGCCAGGGTGTGGTTCCCCGGGGTGCTGCGGGGTTGCCGCATTCGGATGTCGCTCAGCCACTCCTTGAGCACCGTGACTTGCCCGTCGATCAGCGTGGACCATGACGCGAATGGTTTGACTACGGGCTTCACCCACTCTGGGACGCTGCCCGTTGGCGTTTCCCACGCCCAGGTGGCTGTTGCCTCTTCCAGCAGAGGGATTGCCCGGGCTGCATCGATCATGCCCACGGCTCCTCTGCTGCCCTGCGAGATGCCGATCCCGGTACGAATACGTTTCACCAGGGCACTGCGCGCCGACAGGTGCTGGTTGAGGGCGGCGGTCCACCGGTCCGGCCTTGACATGACGCCGGTACCCTTCCAAGCTTCGCCGTCGTCCACCGCTGCCGCCAGGAGCTCTTCGATGCTCATGCCAGGCCAGCAGCGACCAGCAAGAACGGCTCCCAGAACGGACGCTCGTAGGCCAAGGACAAGGTCGTCGTCCGTGATCTCCAAGTTGCATTGAACTCGGGATGCCAGCGCACCGGCGTGCCGCTCGGCGAGGGTCGCGAGCCTGCGGATGTCCTCACCGCGTACCTGGTCCAACCCGTTCTGCGCACGGATCAAGCTCTGGAAGAACCTGCTGTTCGTGGCACTTCGCTTGAACTGGATCGGCGCGCTATCAGCGCCTGTGATGCCTGCAACCGCAGAGCCTTCGATGCTGACGACGGTGCCGTTATTCGGCCAGCCCTTCTCCTTCACGTTGCTCTGCGCCTGCATGAGCGGCGCGTTCCAGCGGTACCGCTCCGCTACCGCTGTTGCGATGACTGTGCGGATGGCTCGGGCGTGATCCTGCTTGAGATCGTCGCCGCGGGTCACCCACTCCTCGATGTTCTGAAGGCTCCGCTGAACGGACAGGCGATAAGTCTTGTCTTCCGTCTTGGCAGTGCCTGGCGTGACGCTCCGTTGGGGGGAAGGCTCAGCCTCACGTTGTGGCTGCTGCGGAGGGGCTTGGACTCCCGCAGCCAGGGGGTTGAGAGCAAACGCCTCCAACACCGTGGGATCGATTCCGATGCCCTGAGCAGCGGCGTCGCCCCAGAACTCAAGGATCAGCTGTCGCCGTGGGCCGGCCACCCGATCATTGGTATCGATGAACGATCGCACGGCTGTGTCGAGCGTTGTATCGATGTCAGCCGTAGGGAAGCTTTCGGAGAAGGCCGCATCGGGAAACTCTCCGCGCCGCAGTGAACCAGCGTGCTCAATGAGAATTGGCCGCACCACACTCCCGAGCACCGTTCGGGGGACGAATCCCCAGGGTTCATCCTTCGAAGCGGTGGAGTGGACCATGCGAGTCAGGGCTGAGCGGTTGAAGGGGTAGAGCCCGTATCCATCCGCTGATGCTCCAAACGCGTCGTGGCAACGGGGCTGCAGGGGG
This sequence comes from Streptomyces sp. JK94, assembly GCF_053613315.1. Taxonomy (NCBI): domain Bacteria; kingdom Bacillati; phylum Actinomycetota; class Actinomycetes; order Kitasatosporales; family Streptomycetaceae; genus Streptomyces; species Streptomyces sp. JK94. The sequence goes on from NZ_JBSICH010000033.1 coordinate 129,910, forward strand.
CAGGTGTCACATGCGTTCGGCGGTTCGGCGCCGCCTACCTGTTCCAGTTGATCCTTGCCGATGCGCGCTGCGTTGAGGTAGCGGCCAACGAATGCAGCGATGGCTTCTTCACCGGTGTCTTCTTCGCTGAACGGAACATCGAGGTCATACGCGTAGCCCAGGTTTGCTTGTACACGGGTGAGCGCGGTCTCTGGCAAGTCACGGAAGTAGCCAGTTGTTACCGCCATAAGGGTCCGGATGGGGGCTAGTCGTGTCGCTCCCTCACGGTGAGCGGCTTCGACAACGGCGTCCAGCAGGTCCTTCTGCACACCCTGAATGAGAGCAAAGTCTTCGATGAGGAGAACAATCTCTTTGCCCTGTCGGTGGTACTCCTCGCGGACAAGGGTCATCGCTTCCAGCAAGCGGCCCATGCCGAGGTTGAAGCTGCGATTGATCGCAGTCTCCAAGTGTTCGTTCAGGAGGTCGATCGCGATCTCCTGGAGTTCGGCCTTGGCGCTGAGAACCTGTACCCACTTCTTGGCCAGCGCCGAAGCCTTGCTGACATCTGTGATGTCTAGCGGGAGATCATCAACTGTGAACTTCGGCGGGCGATCTTTGTCACCCTTGGTGCGGTCTCGTAGGAGGTACGTGGCTAGTTGTGGAACAAACTTCTCGGGCTGGAGCATGAATTCGCTGACGTGCGGATCGTCAAGGAGTGCTCCGAGACCATGAGGGCCGAAGAGTTGCCGCGCCGGCCCCGAGACGCCGCGGCCGGTCTCGGCTACGAGGGTCTCGTTGAGGGAGTGGATCAGCCGCCGAGCCAGCACTGATGCGTCGATGTCAGCGGTAAATTTGTCGATCTCCGCTTTGAGTTGCTTCAGTTCATCACTATCTGCCTTGGCGATCAGGCTTTGCACCACTGCCTTGAGGCTTGTTCTGTGCTTCTCAAGGTAGATGATCTCGCGATCACGGCGCCCGTCGTCGACCAGTTCGAGGTGCTCTCGGACCCATCTGACGAGGTGAGACTTTCCCGACCCGGACTCGCCCACGATGGGCATAAGGAGTGCGCCGCTGTTGGACTCATGATTCAAGAAGTCGTGAAGAACCGTCCGCTCGTCGACCGGCTGACCCTCAAGCACGAGTTGCCGGCCGTCGAGCCGCGCTCGCTGGATCCGCAACGGCGCATGAGTGGCCCGAAACACGGCCGCAGATGGCGAGATGGCTTCAACGCTAACGGTATTGGCGGCCGTTGCGGGATCCCAGCAGACCTTTCCGTGGAAGTCAGGCACTGGGGGCCTCCTGGATCGTGATGTCGCTTACGTAGCGAGGACTCGAGGGCTGCTCTGGATCGCTCACCTGCAGCACCAATGCGGCATCGGAATCGAGTTCTAGGCGCAGCCAGCCCTCGTCGTTACCGCGGAGCAGCGCAAAGGAGAGAGCAGGGCCCGCTACACGGTCACCGGGGTTGGGGAGGTGGAGAGCCAGGGAGTATTGGCCGCTGGAGAGTACCGGCAAGTGCTCGCGGACGCTTCGGACGGCTGTTACGGCATTCACCTGGCGGCCCGGCTCCCATAGGCACTGCATGACGTATCTGACCGCTGCGGTGCAGTCGGGTACCAATCGACTGCCACCTCCGCCGGCAAGGAGTGGTCGTGCTGCGAGCCCTAGCGCGGGGGCCCAGTCGCAGAACTGTCGCCATCGCTCGGCGTTCACGACAGCCGGTCCCGCCTCGGGTCTGAGAGGGGTCTCCTTCATGAGACCCTGCGCCTGGTCCCAGTCCACAGCAGGGCCCATGGGATCTAGCGTGAGGAACCATGCCAGGGCACGCGTGAGGTCTCGGGATTCCCTCTGTTCATCGTTGTCCCCCAAGCCGCTGTTGCGCTCAGGTGCAAAGACGGCGCTGCGCAGCGCAGCCGCGAATGCGTCCCAGTCTTGGCCGTCGAGATGCTCAGCGGGTCCCATGAGCGTCAGCTCACCGGTGGATTCGGCGACGTGGAGCAGCCCGAGCTCCCGCAGCGTCTTGACGGCTTTGTTGAACATCTCCGACGCGTCTTTGTCACCGGATGCGAGGGTCGGTGGACTCAGCAGAGCGCGGGCGCCGTTGAGTGGTACCGGCTTCTTCGAATGGGCCAGTAGACGGACGACTGCCCACATGGGGTCGGGGCGCGAGGCGTCCACGTTGATCAGGGCCATCAGAACGACTCCAACGCGGTCTGTACGGAGAAACTTTGAGCATGAAGAGCACCGAAGGCCAGGCCTGGGCGACTCGGATCCGGCGTACTTCGCGCGTGGATCAAGTAGGTCACATCTGGTGAGTCAAGCCGCGACCTGAGCACCCGGTCCATCGGTGACAGATCATCGTCCAGAACCCAGACGATGGGGCCTTCGTAGAAGCGGAGCAGATCCGCGTCGGTGTCGCAGATGATCGGCCGCGGTGCCACATCCTCCTGAAGAGCTTCGGCTAGAGATGGGGTGATCCCTGGCCCACCAATCACATTCATGCCACGAAGGGCCAACATCTCCAGCAGCCGAGGCACCTTGACCTGACGGTCCGTCTCGGTCCCCCACCACAAACTGAGGCAGGACGCGGTGCCACGCATGCTTCGGAGTGGATCGCGGCTGGTCCGCCTAGGGGCTGGAACCAGTGGATGAGGGTCTCCGGCCAGCTTGTAGAAGCCGTTCTCCTGCGGAAGGCCTGTCGTTCTGCAACTGGGGCAGCCTCGGCAATTCACCCCCGTCAGCAGTGGGGCGCCACCTTGCTGAACCCGGTAGTAAGTGCGGAGAACCTCGCCTGTGCATCGATCACCGCATAGCAGGGTGCGGAGATCGGATAGGGCCTGTCGCTGCGCGGTGATTGAGCGCCGGCGCTCCGCTTCGAACCGAGTCCGGAAGTGCTCCTCGTCGTTGGTCTGAGTGTCTTCGAGCGTGACGTCCACATGTGTGGATGCCACCTCGTAGAACCGGTCGAGGCGTTCCTGGAAGGCTGCGCGTGGTTCGTCGCCGTGTCGCTGGGGCGGCTCAGGAACGTGGAGACCGATGAGCCCGGCGCGCAACATGAGGTTCAAGGTGCGGATGTTCCAGTCGCGGTTTGCCTCCGAGGTGTCGTGGACGTTGTCCGGGATGGAGTCAAGGTTGACGAGGTAGTGACGCTGACGTGGGTATGTCTTGTCCCTGAGCGTCCACATCCACCGCCACCTCGACCACGCTTTGTCTGCACCGATGATTGCTTGCCGATTGATGCCCTCGGCAACGGGCTCATCCCGGGGGGCGGACGCCAGGTAGGCCACGGACGGACGTCCGTCCCGGCCTGTGCGCCCTACCTCCTGGTAGTAGCGGTCGACGGTTTCGGGCAGGCAGGCGTGCACCACACTGCGGACGTCGGGTAGGTCTACACCCAGGCCGAAGGCTGAAGTTCCTACGACGATGTCGTACCGGGTGGGGATAGGGCCGGAAGCGGAACGGCCGCTCCAGCCTTCCACTGCGCTTCGGCGTTCGTCGGGGCTGGAATAGCCTGCGACGTCAGCTACTCGTGCGAAGCCGGCTGTGCGTAGGCGGTCGAGCCACGCCTTGGCGTCTTTCCGCTCTGTCACGTACAGAGCTAGTGGTTTCGGTAGACGGTCGATGGCGCGAAGGAGCGCCTCGGTGCGCTGCTCCTCGTCGGTGAAGGCATCGATGTAGTAGCTGGGTTCATGGCGCACCTGGGCGCCCCAAACGATCTCGGCTGGCTTGGGGTCTGCGAAGAGTTTCTCGAGCGTGGTTACCTGCTGCTCGGTGAGTGTGGCGCTCATGCAGACCGTCACGGGTGCGCGTCCGGGTGGTGCTGCGCTCAGCCAGGTCCGACGGTGGACGGACATGGTTTGGAACTCAGGTCGAAAGCCTTCGCCCCATTGCTCGACGAGGTGGGCCTCGTCAATGACGAAGTAATGAAGGTGACCTGCCTCGGCAGCATCTTCCAGCGCAGACTTAAGTCCAGAAACGAGTGATTCAGGGTTCGTGAAGACTAGCCGCTGTTTACCTGTTCGGATATCTTCTCGTATTTGTTGCTTGAGGTTCTCGTCGAGGCCGCCGATGTAAGCGTAGCGGCCGGAGGGACTTCGTCGCCCGCAGCTGTTCAGCAACTCCTGGGCACGACGTTCCATGTCCAACGCGAGCACGACAGTCGGCACTACGACCAAGGTGACGCCGATACGGTTACTTGCGAGCAGAGCCGGAGCCTGTACGAGGGCGGTCTTGCCGTGGCCAGTGGGCAAACAAGCGATGACAGTGCTGCCAGGCTCTGCGAGTGCCACAGCGCGCGCAGCTTGCCGCTGCCCGATTGACTTGTACTGGGCGTAACGGCTGCCGAGAGCACGGATCCAGAAGGGGTCAGCTGGACATGGCTCCAACTCAAGCTGTGGTTGGAGGCTTTCCCCGAGGTGGACCTGCTCCAAGTCGTACGTGGCTGCTTCGTCAGCTTTCTGATCTTCCCCGCCAGGATGCCACGGCCGGGCTGTGACCAAGACGCGACGGCTGTCCGGGAGCGCATGGCAGTGCATCTGTTCCCACTGTTCTCGCGTGGGCAGCGGTGCGCCAGGTGGAATTGAGAGACCATAGGTGTTTCCGCTGGCCTGAGCTTCCAGAAGAATCTGCCGTGTCAATGCTGCCACGTCACGCCACGAGGCCGTCTGTTCAGCGAGGCCGTCGAGGGCATCCTTGAGCCGTCGCAATGTGCCGCTGTACTCCGGCTCCTCCGGCGTCGGGACAATGAACGGCCAGGTGTCAAAGAGTTGCTGTGCACCAATCCAACTGTCACGCACTTACCTGTGCCCCCTTTCTCCCAGCGCGGAGAACGCAGGTTGCAGACATGAGCCGTACGCTGGGCTGCATGAGGCCGTCGATGAGCAGACCGGCGGTCTTCACGTCTGTCAGTTGGCTTTCGTCCTCACGCAGGAGGCGACCGGCAGCCCTGCGGGCCTCTGCCTGCGCCCGAGTCACGGTGAGTCGCCGGCGACCGCGTTCCTGGGCCTCGGCGCAGAGTGCCTTCAGGTCAGTGACGCGGAAGAGTTCGTCGCGTGCGACCTTCTCGGCGTTCTCAGCAGCATGGCGGAACTCCGACCAGCCACCGAAGACGTCGATGAGGACACGAATCCGCTGGCCACTCAGGTTTTGGCACTCTTTGTCGTAGGACTTGTTCAGCCATTCGAGCGCCGAGGCCAGCGTCAGCGCCTCGGCGCTTCCAGCCCGCACCCACACTCTGCGCGTGAACGGCGGAAGGAGGAGATCGGCCTGGCGCTGCAACGCCCGTTTCACCTCTTCCCGGTTGGCCATCACCTCTGCCGCCACGGAAACGTCGGCCTCAACCAGGAAGTCGAAGCCGAAGTAGGGCTCCGGGTCACCCATGTGGCCGGGGTCCACGCGCTGGTAGGCAGTGGCCTGGCCACGTTCGTCGATGTCGCTCAACGCGGCGAGCGCGTCGATGAAGGGGTTGCCTATGCGGAACAACCTTGTGCCAGGATCACGCAGGGCTCTGGACCGGTTGAACGTCCCCTGGGCCATGGCAGGATCCAGCGCCGCGGTCTGCGCCACGTAGAGCCGCGGCGGCACCTGCGGCCGTGACCCTGCGAGGTCGAAGACGCTCTTGCCGGCTGTGCGCTCGTAGTGGCGGATGTTGATACCACCAGATCCTGCGCTTGTGTACCGGAAGACGCCGCGCTGGATCTCCCTCCACTCCAGTTCTAGCCCTCTGAGGTTCTTGACCATGCTGTCTCGGCCATCGACATCAAGGTAGATGGCTTCGAGCATGTCCATCTTCTCGATCTGTTGGCGCGCTTCGCGGAGCTGGTCTTGAACTCGTTGCTGAGAGGACGCGAGCCCGGACGGGCCATCTCGGAGGGCGTCGCTCCAGACAGCGTCGCGGCCTTCTGCGATGGCGTCCTGCAGTGTCGACACGGACCTCGAGAAGACGTCGTAGCCGTCACGCAACAGGTTCAGCCACGCCGTACCAAGGGCTTCATCCTCGGCGCTTGCGCTGACCACGTACTGGCTGGCTTCATCGAGATGGCTGACGGACTCGCCACTGGGATAACGGTCAACCCGCCCGATCCGTTGTTCGAGCTGGTTGGGGTTCCACGGCAGACGCATGTGAACGACGGCACTCGCGACCTGAAGATTCAGCCCATCCTCGGCGGTGTGGTCGGCGACAAGGACGGACGTGCCCGGCGCCGTACGCCACTTCGTGACCGCATCCTCGGAAGCCACCGCTCCGGCTTGTGCGGTGTGCTCCACAACACAGGCTGTACGAGACAACCGCCGTAGGCGCGCTGCAAGTTGGTGCGCCAGCAGTCCCGGGCCGCAGAAGACAACGATGCGACCACCGCGATTCAGAATTGGGACGAGGGCGTTGACCGTCGCCTTGAGCGGCTGGTTGCCCTCTGCTTCGCCGAGGTGCCTCTCTAGCTCGTCGAGTGCTTCCACCTCTGCAGGGATGAGAGTGGGCGCGGCGAGCATGGTCTGCTCCTGGGCACTAAGACCGGCTCGTTGCGCCGCCTCGGCATCTCTGCGGACCCGCCAGCGCAGGGCGTCGACGAAGTCGTCGAAAGGCCCACCAGTCCTGGACGTGAGTACACCGAGGATGCGGGCGTACGCGGTGGTCTGATCTTCAAGCCCGGCATCGAGCAAGGAACTCGAGACGCCAATCCGCCACTCCGTAAGGGCGGCTTCGACCGCGTCGAAGGTGGACGGCAGGGTGATGACGTCCGAGAGCTTCCGCCCGCGGACAGCGTAGGGTTCGCCTTCTTCGGAATCGTCTTCGGGCCTCTCCACCTGGTCGCGCCGGTGTCGGATCACCCGGCGGTGGAGACGGTACGTCTCGCTGATGTGGCCCCGCAACTCCTCTACGCGCAGGGAGAGCTCATCGGGTTCTACTTCATCGCGGAGGTCATCGTCCTCAGTGAGACATTCGACGATCCGCTTTGCAAGGTGCTCAAATCGGGGGTCATCGGGAAGGATCCGCCGGATGTCGTCGAGCGTGGACCTCAGCAGAAAGGTGAATGTGGCATCCAAGGCGTAGACGCTGTCGGCCAACTCGGCTCGTAGGGCATAACGGTGCTCGAAAGCTTCGCGGTCGTCCCAGCTGTAGAGGTCGCGGTCTAGCAGGTGCAACAGGCCGAGGTGAGTGGTGTAGTGCGAAGTCACGGGGGTCGCGGACAGGAGCAGAAGCCTTGGTGCGGAGTGCGCCAGGGCGGCTAGTTCCCGGTAGGGCGAGAGGCCCTCGTCGGCGTTCTGTACCAGTGCATGGGCTTCGTCCACGACGACAAGTGCACTGTCGTGGTACGCGGACCACTTCTCCGGCGTCTCGTGAGACGTGATCACAATTCGGGCCGATGGAAAGTCGTCGACGAAGAACTTGTTGCGGAGCTCCTTGTCCCACTGGCGCCGCAGTGGCTCGGGGGCAACGACCGTTATTCGTGCCTGCGGATCGTCCAGGAGAGTCTGCCGGATGACGAAACCAGCCTCGATGGTCTTCCCGAGGCCTACTTCGTCTGCGATGAGGTATCGCTGCACTGGATCAGTGAGCACCGTCATTGCCGCGCGGATCTGATGTGGGAAGACCTCGGCAGCCGAGGACAGCAGCGCAGCTATGTTCGCGCAGGCAGCTCGTTGGGCAACGAGGTCACGCAGGAAGGGAAGCCGAGCGTCGCGGAAGAACCCCGACTCGCTACCACCACTCGTGAGGACTTGGAGGGGATCACGAACGGGGCGGTCCCAGCGCACTCGGAGATCGCACTCGTTCGCGCTCTCGTTCCACTTCTTGTTGGGGACCTGGATGAAGTATTCCGGGAGACGCTCCCCCGTGACCCGGCCCGCGAGCCAATCTCCGGTGCTCGGTTCACGCCAGTAGACCCGCGTTTCGGCTTCGAGCTTGGCACGCCAGCAGCTCCTCGCCGGCACACGCTGAGAGTGGACGACCTCCTCGGCTACTGATTCGAAGAAGTCGACGCGCAGCATCTCGCCGTCGATGGCGCCAACCCGGCCGATGCCCGGAGCCCCCGTGAACTCGACGAGGTGTCCAACCGCGAAGCCCGAAGACATCCGTCTGCTCGCCCCCCACCTGCTGATTTAACAACTGGCACGAGCTTAAGCGCATCCACTGACAACGCAGTCGACGGAGTAGATCGGAAATTCGCATGCATTTTCGATACTGGAGAGTAGGTGCCCCTGCGGCGTCTCCCTACGGTCGCCGCATACTCGTCTAATGGGGACTAAGTGGATCTATCGGGTTGGTTCGCTAAGTGCATCGCGCCGCAGATTACGGCTGAAACAACGTCTTGCTCAGAGGTGACACCGCCATCGCAGCGAGCCGTGCACAGCAACGACGCTCGCGCGACCGCTGGGGAACGACCTCCGCCTGACCTGCGAGTGCATGCCCGAGGCGCGCTCCCAGGTGCGCCCGCATGTAGCCGACTCATGCCGCCCTGGTCTGCATATGCTGCCGGCAGTGCACTCATTCCCAGACAGACTCTCCAAGGCCAGGAGCCGTGCCGATGTCAGTGGCCTGGGTTGTACTGTCTGGGCGTTCGCCTCGCTGTCCGTCCACGGCGTGGTATCGGCGCAAACCACCACATCACTGAAACAGAAAGAAGACCGTGAACGTCCCCGCCCCTGCCGGTATCGCGACCCTCGTCGCCTACGTCGCCACCATCCCTGCCGCCAACCTTGCCGTCACCCACTTCGGAGCTGTCTCCGTCGGCTTCGGCTACGCCGCCCCTGCCGGCGTCTACATGGTGGGTCTCGCCTTGGTACTTCGGGACCTCGCCCGTGAGTCCGCCGGCCGTGGTGCTGTTCTCGCGGCCATAGCCGTCGGCACCATCCTGTCGTACTTCCTTGCTGACCCGGCGCTGGCTGGCGCCTCAGCTGCCGCCTTCGCGGTGGCCGAGACAATGGACTTCGTCGTCTACGAGCCTCTCCGGAAGCGCGGCCTGCTGATCGCGATGCTCGCCTCGAACGCCGTCGGCCTGCTCGCAGACAGCCTCCTCTTCCTCAAGTTGGCCTTCGGTTCCTTCGAGTACCTGCCCGGCCAGATTCTCGGCAAGGCGTGGATGACCTTCGCTGCAATCGCCGTGCTGGCCCTCCTTCGACGCCGCAAGCAGGCGAGCGCGAACGCCTGATCACCCTCAGCACCGTTGGTGACGTCATCGGGGGTGCCGGTGTGGGCTTCGCGTGGCACTGACCTGTGCATGCGCAGTACCGGTACAACTCCCCGTGAATGTCTGGCCATTGACGCGAGGGCACGAGTCGCAGGGTCAACTTGCCTCGCTCCTGGCGCCTCCGATACGGTCGCGTCATCAATGAGGGCCCCACCATGCCTAGGTCTGGTGGGGCCCTTTTGTGTCCTCTCGAACCCGGGGGGACCGAATGTCGCGTGCCACCGTCTTCTTCAGGTTTGGCGGCCAGGGAGACGGCGGCCGTGCTCATGCGAAAGGACAACTGGTGAGTACACACCATGGCACAGGCTCCAGCCAGCAGCCACCCGGGCATGGCCCCGCGGATGACGTCTGGGGCCCGGAGGCGCCGTCGTCGACGTCCGCCCATGTACGGCGCGCAAACGTACAACTGCTGGTCGGCGGCCGCACCGTCTTCGCGGTGTACATCTCGCCCGCGATTGTGGCCGGTGCAGCAGTTGCGTCCCTGGTGCTCGGGGCGGCGAGCTGGGGCCACTGGCCATGGCCGTAGAACCGTGAGGCAGGCCGCGGGAGCACCTGCTCCCGCGGCCTTCGGGCGGCCATTTAGAGACCGTTCTCTTTCCGAACCTCGTGTGACGTCTTCGCTGGTCAGGCATGAAGTAGCAGCTGCTGCGGGAGCCTGGGCTTGTTGCCGGGCGAGATGTCGTGGAGGTAGCGGATGCCGTCGATGCGGGCGGTTCTGGAGACGCGGCAGAAGGCCGCAGCCGCGCAGGTGAAGGACCTCGAAGCCGAGCTGGAACGGGTGCGGGCGGCTCTGGCGGAGGCGGAGGAGGTGCACCGGCGCCGGGTGATCGGTCTGGAGCAGTATCTGGAAGCGTTGGCCGAGGAGAACGCACCCGCCGACGGGGCCGGCGAGGTGCCGCGGAGGAAGGCGGTCGGGCCTCGCCGGGCGGTGCCGCACCGGCGACACGCGAGTGGGGTGGCGGAGTTGTCGCCGGACTACCAGGCGTTGATGGCCGCCGCGGTCGATGCGGGAGGCGACGGGCTGGGTGCCCGGCGGGCGGCGGTGGTGCTGGGCTGGGACAGCGCGTCCGCCTCCCGCGTCGAAGGGGCGAGGGCCCGGCTGAAACGGCTGGTGGAACGGGGCTGGCTGGTCGAAGCGAAACCGGGCAGGTTCATGCCGCCCGCGCCGCAACAGGCTCCTGACACCGGGCGGCCAGGCGGCGGCTCATGAGCATGGTCATCGACCACAGGATGACCGCTTCGCTGGTGTCGGTGCGCCGCTCGTAGTCCCGGACCAGGCGCCGACTGCGCAGGCACCAGGCGAGAGACCGTTCCACGACCCAGCGGCGGGGCAGGACCTGGAAGCCGCGGATGTCGTCGCTGCGGCGGACGATGTCCAGGACGACGCCGAGCTGCGTTGCGCTCCAGTCGACGAGGTGGCCGGTGTAGCCGCCGTCGGCCCACACCCGTGCCAGCCGCCCGAAGCGGCCCCGGGCCGCGGGCAGCAGGAGGCGGGCGGCGTCCCGGTCGGTGGTCGACGCCGGGGTGACCAGCACTGCCAGCAGCAGACCGAGCGTGTCGGTGAGCAGGTGCCGCTTGCGTCCATTGATCTTCTTGCCCGCGTCGTAGCCCCGCGAGGTGAGGGCGACGGTGGCGTCCGCCTTCACCGACTGCGAGTCGATGACCGCCGCACTCGGCTCCCGGTCGCGTCCCTCGGCATCACGGACCGCCTCGCGCAGCCGGTCATGCAGCTCGGCCACGAGTCCCGCGTCCCGCCAGCGGGCGAAGAAGGCATACACCCGCGGCCAGGGCGGGAAGTCCGACGGCATCGCCCGCCACTTGATGCCGTTGTCGACGAGGTAGCGCACCGCGTCGATCATCTGCCGGTGGCAGTAACCCTCCGGCCGCCCGCCCCGGCCGGCCAGCCATCCCGGAACCGGCAGCAGATCCCGCACTGCTGCCCACTCGGCATCGCTCATGTCCGAGCCGTACCGGGGCCGGCGCCCCGGGCGGTCGGCCGCATTCCCGAACCTGTGGGCGAGACAGTCACACCCAGGAGTGGACGGACTGGACCCGGCCACTGCGACCACGCGACACTTCGACAACAGGGCCTCTTGCTCCTCGCTGGACTCGACATCCGCGAGCTACCAAGAGGCCCTTCCTTCATGTCCGAACACCCGACAACTCACCCGATCCAGCACCCTGTTCGAGCCCCGGCCGAGCACCCGCACGGATAGAGAACAGCCAGT
>NZ_JBSICH010000034.1:0-134526 GCF_053613315.1 Streptomyces sp. JK94
CGATGCCCAGCTCGGAGCGCACACGCGCGTGCCAGTATTCGGCGAGGGCTTCGGCGAGTTGGACGGACAGGCCGTGGAGTTCGAGGTAGTCGCGGTAGGCGTTGGCTTCGAACATGCGGGCTGTTTCCTCGCCGATGCGGGAGCCGACGGTGACGATCTGGAAGCCGACGATGTCGGTTTCGCCGGATTCCTCGGGGCGGAAGAAGTCGGCGAGGCACAGGCGTCGGCCGCGGCGCTGGCGGGGGAAGGTGAAGCGGGTGCGTTCGTTGCCCGCTTCGTCGAGGACGATGAGGTCGTCGTCCTTGGAGACGCAGGGGAAGTAGCCGTAGACGACGGCCGCTTCCAGCAGGTTCTCCCTCTGGAGGCGGTCGAGGAGGCCGCGCAGCCGGGGGCGGCCCTCGGTTGCGACGAGTTCCTCGTAGGAGGGTCCTTCGCCGGTGCGGGCCTGTTTCAGGCCCCACTGGCCCTTGAACAGGGCGCCCTCGTCGAGCCAGGAGGCGTATTCCTTGAGCTGGATGCCCTTGATGACGCGGGTGCCGCGGAAGGGCGGGGCGGGGACGGGGTTGTCGGTGGCGACGTCGGAGCGGGCGTGGTCTTCCCCGGGTCGTTCCTCGACTGTCACCGTGGCCGCCCGCACCCGGCGCGGGCGCAGCTGGGGCAGTTGTGCGCCGGGTACGCCGCGTTTGACGCCGATGAGGGCGTCCATCAGGCGCAGGCCCTCGAAGGCGTCGCGGGCGTAGCGGACTTCGCCGTCGTAGATGTCGTGGAGGTCCTGTTCGACGTAGGCGCGGGTGAGGGCGGCGCCGCCGAGGATGACGGGGTAGTCGGCGGCCAGTTGGCGCTGGTTGAGTTCTTCCAGGTTCTCTTTCATGATCACGGTGGATTTGACGAGGAGGCCGGACATGCCGATCACGTCGGCCCGGTGCTCTGCGGCTGCTTCCAGGATCGCGGAGACGGGTTGCTTGATGCCGAGGTTGACGACGGTGTAGCCGTTGTTGGACAGGATGATGTCGACGAGGTTCTTGCCGATGTCGTGGACGTCGCCGCGGACGGTGGCCAGCACGATGGTGCCCTTGCCGTCGTCGTCGGTCTTGTCCATGTGCGGTTCCAGGTGGGCCACCGCGCTCTTCATGACTTCGGCGGACTGGAGGACGAAGGGCAGCTGCATCTGACCGGAGCCGAACAGTTCGCCGACGACTTTCATGCCGTCCAGCAGGGTTTCGTTGACGATGTCGAGGGCCGGGCGTTCCCGGAGGGCTTCGTCCAGGTCCCGTTCCAGGCCGTTCTTCTCGCCGTCGATGATGCGCCGCTTGAGCCGTTCCTCCAGCGGGAGCGCGGCCAGTTCCTGGGACTTGGAGGCCCGCAGTGATGTGGCGGTGGCGCCCTCGAAGAGCTGCATGAGCTTTTGCAGCGGGTCGTAGCCCTCGCGGCGGCGGTCGTGGATCAGGTCCAGGGCGGTGGTGACCTGTTCCTCGTCGAAGCGGGCGATGGGCAGGATCTTGGAGGCGTGCACGATCGCCGAGTCCAGGCCGGCCTTGACGCACTCGTCGAGGAAGACGGAGTTGAGCAGGATGCGGGCGGCCGGGTTGAGGCCGAAGGAGATGTTCGACAGGCCCAGGGTGGTCTGCACCTGCGGGTGGCGGCGTTTGAGTTCGCGGATGCCTTCGAGGGTGGCGATGCCGTCGCCGCGGGACTCCTCCTGGCCGGTGCAGATGGTGAAGGTCAGGCAGTCGACGAGGATGTCCGACTCGTGGATGCCCCAGTTGCCGGTCAGGTCCTCGATCAGCCGTTCGGCGATCTCCACCTTCTTCTCGGCGGTGCGGGCCTGGCCCTCCTCGTCGATGGTCAGCGCGATCAGCGCGGCGCCGTGTTCGCGCGCCAGCCGGGTGACCCTGGCGAAACGGGAGCCGGGGCCGGCCCCGTCCTCGTAGTTGACCGAGTTGATCACCGCGCGGCCGCCGAGCTTCTCCAGCCCGGCGCGGAGCACCTCGACCTCGGTGGAGTCCAGTACGACCGGCAGCGTCGAGGCGGTGGCGAACCGGCCGGCCAGCTCCGCCATGTCGGCCACGCCGTCACGGCCCACGTAGTCCACGCACAGGTCCAGCATGTGCGCACCCTCGCGGATCTGGTCGCGGGCCATCTCCACACAGTCGTCCCAGCGGCCCTCCAGCATCGCCTCGCGGAACTTCCTCGACCCGTTCGCGTTCGTCCGCTCACCGATCGCCAGGTACGACGTGTCCTGCCGGAACGGCACCGACTGGTACAACGAGGCCGCGCCCGGCTCCGGACGGGGGTCCCGTCCGGCCGGCACGGCACCGCGGACCCGCTCCACGACCTGCCGCAGGTGCTCGGGCGTGGTACCGCAGCAGCCGCCCACCAGCGACAGGCCGTACTCACGGACGAACATCTCCTGCGCATCCGCCAGCTCCGGCGCACTCAGCGGGTAGTGGGCCCCGTCCTTGCCCAGGACCGGCAGACCGGCGTTGGGCATGCAGGACAACGGGATACGCGAGTGACGGGCCAGGTAACGCAGATGCTCACTCATCTCCGCCGGACCGGTCGCGCAGTTCAGACCGATCATGTCGATACCCAGCGGCTCCAGCGCGGTCAGGGCGGCGCCGATCTCCGAGCCGAGCAGCATCGTCCCGGTCGTCTCGACCGTCACCGACACGATCACCGGCACCTCCAGACCCAGCGCGTCCAGGGCACGCCGCGCGCCCAGGACGCAGGCCTTGGTCTGGAGCAGGTCCTGCGTCGTCTCCACCAGCAGCGCGTCCGCACCACCCGCCACCAGCCCCTCGGCATTGCGCTGATACGCATCCCGCAGGACGGTGTAGGGGGCGTGGCCCAGCGTGGGGAGCTTGGTACCCGGACCCATCGAGCCCAGCACCCAGCGCTGCCGGCCGTCCCGCGCGGCGAACGCGTCGGCCACCTCACGCGCCACCCGCGCACCCGCCTCCGACAGCTCATGCACCCGCTCGGCAATGTCGTACTCACCCAGCGCCGAATGGTTCGCGCCGAACGTGTTCGTCTCCACACAGTCCACACCAGCCGCGAAATACTCCTCGTGCACCGAACGCACGATGTCGGGCCGGGTCAGATTCAAAACCTCGTTGCAGCCCTCCAACTGCTGGAAATCCTCCAACGAGGGATTCTGCGCCTGCAGCATGGTGCCCATCGCACCATCGGCGACCACCACACGGGTGGCCAGCGCCTCACGCAGGGCGGACACGCGGGTCCGGGTGTCGGCGGACGGGGTGGACGGCGACGAGGCCATGAAGGGGCTCCCTAGGATGCGACGGCTGTCGGCTTTGCGCTGCCCGGAGCCGTCCGCAGGGAACGTCCCGGGGAGAACGCACGCCGTCAGGGTAGCCGGGACCGGGGGCCGGCGGTCGGGGGCGTCCACGACACGGACGGGGACCGGCGGGACGGACGTCCGCCGAAGGAGTGGTCTTCGGGCCGGGGGCGGCCCGGCCGCCGCCCGGTGACGGTCACGCGGCGGGCCGGGAGGGGCCCGCGGGGCGAGGCAGTGGCCACCGGAAGGTGGCCGAAGTGCAACAGTGGCCCACCGACCATTGGCGGGAGATCGGCATCGACCGGTAGTGTTCGACATTGTCGAACGACGTCAGCGACGCCGAGGTCGGCAGTCGAAGGGGACGGAGGCAGTACGTCGATGGCACGGAACATCCAGTCGCTCGAACGGGCGGCCGCGATGCTGCGCCTGCTCGCGGGCGGCGAGCGGCGGCTCGGCCTGTCGGACATCGCCTCGTCGCTGGGACTGGCCAAGGGCACCGCCCACGGCATCCTGCGCACCCTCCAGCAGGAGGGCTTCGTGGAGCAGGACGACGCGTCCGGGCGCTACCAGCTCGGCGCCGAGCTGCTGCGCCTGGGCACGACCTACCTCGACGTGCACGAACTGCGGGCGCGCGCCCTGGTGTGGACGGACGACCTGGCGCGCTCCAGCGGTGAGAGCGTGCACCTCGGCGTCCTGCACCAGCAGGGCGTCCTGATCGTGCACCACGTCTTCCGGCCCGACGACAGCCGGCAGGTCCTGGAGATCGGGGCCATGCAGCCGCTGCACTCCACGGCGCTGGGCAAGGTGCTGTCGGCGTACGACCCGGTCGCGCACAGCGAGGCCCTGGAGGCCGACCGCACGGCGTACACGGACCGGACCGTCTGCGAACCGGACGGGTTCGAGAGCATCCTGGACATCACGCGCGCGCGGGGGTACGCGGCCGACGTCGAGGAGACCTGGGAGGGCGTCGCCTCCATCGCCGCCCCCATCCACGACCGCAGGCGCATGCCGGTCGGCGCGGTCGGCATCACCGGGGCCGTGGAACGGCTGCGCCGGGACGGCGAGCTGCGGCCCGAACTGGTCGCGGCGGTGCGGGACTGCGCCCGCGCGGTGTCGCGGGACCTGGGCGCCGGGCGCTTCTAGGGCGCCCCCGGCCACGGACGCGGGAGCGCGGAACCACGAGTGAGCGACCGGGACGCCCCGCGGCGTCCCGGTCCTCCGCGTCCGCCGCCGCCGGCGCGGCCCGCCCCGCTCTCCGGCCCGAGGCCGACGTACACCTCCCACACCCGCGCGTCCGGCCTCGGGACCGATAACCCATGACGATCAATAACGATCGTACTTTCGATTACGGAACTCTTGACGCACCTGAGCCGCCGGACAAGACTCGCGTCCATCGGTCGGCATTGTCGAACACCTACCGGCAATACGCGTTAGAGTGTGACAACGCCAAGGGCCGCCATCGCTCTCACACCGAGGGCGCCGGAACACCCGGAGGGACCCGGGGGTTCGGCTTCCCTGGACGAAGGACAAAGGAGTCGCGGGTGTCCAGCTCCGACATCTTCATCGGCGAGACCATCGGTACCGCCATACTCATCCTGCTCGGCGGCGGCGTCTGCGCCGCCGTGACGCTCAAGGCCTCCAAGGCGCGCAACGCCGGCTGGGTCGCCATCACCTTCGGGTGGGGCTTCGCCGTCATGACGGCGGCGTACATCGCGAGCCCGCTCTCCGGAGCCCACCTCAACCCCGCCGTCACGGTCGGCATCGCGATCAAGGACGGTGACTGGAGCAACACCCCGGCGTACTTCGCGGGCCAGCTCCTCGGCGCCATGATCGGCGCGGTCCTGGTCTGGATCGCCTACTACGGCCAGTTCCAGGCCCACCTCACCGACCGGGAGATCGTCGGCGACCCGGGCACGCGGGACACGGCCGCCAAGTCCGTCGAGGCCCAGGAGAAGGCCGCCGGACCCGTCCTGGGCGTCTTCTCCACCGGCCCGGAGATCCGGCACACGGTCCAGAACCTCGCCACCGAGATCATCGGCACCTTCGTCCTGCTGCTCGCCATCCTGACCCAGGGCCTGAACGACGCGGGCAACGGCCTCGGCGTCCTGGGCGTTTTGATCACCGCGTTCGTCGTGGTCTCGATCGGTCTGTCCCTCGGCGGCCCGACGGGCTACGCGATCAACCCGGTGCGCGACCTCGGCCCGCGCATCGTGCACGCCCTGCTGCCCCTGCCCAACAAGGGCGGCTCCGACTGGGCCTACGCCTGGATACCGGTCGCCGGTCCGCTGATCGGCGGTGCGATCGCCGGAGGTGTCTACAACGTCGCGTTCGCCTGAGCGGGCCTCCGCTCGGCCATCATCGAGCCGCAGTACTCGCGCCGTACACACCGACCGCCACACCACCGAACCCCAGGAGCACACAGTGACCGACGCTCACACCGCAGGCCCCTTCATCGCCGCGATCGACCAGGGCACGACCTCCTCCCGCTGCATCGTCTTCGACCGCGACGGACGCATCGTCTCCGTCGACCAGAAGGAGCACGAGCAGATCTTCCCCAAGCCGGGCTGGGTCGAGCACGACGCCACCGAGATCTGGACCAACGTCCAGGAGGTCGTCGCCGGGGCCGTCGAGAAGGCCGGCATCACCCGCGACGACATCAAGGCCATCGGCATCACCAACCAGCGCGAGACCACGCTGGTCTGGGACAGGAACACCGGTGAGCCCGTCCACAACGCCATCGTCTGGCAGGACACCCGCACCGACGCCCTGTGCCGGGAACTCGGCCGCAACGTCGGCCAGGACCGCTTCCGCCGCGAGACCGGCCTGCCCCTGGCCTCCTATTTCGCCGGGCCCAAGGCCCGCTGGCTGCTGGACAACGTCGACGGCCTGCGCGAGCGCGCCGAGGCGGGCGACCTGCTCTTCGGCACCATGGACAGCTGGGTCATCTGGAACCTGACGGGCGGTACCGACGGCGGCAGGCACGTCACCGACGTCACCAACGCCTCCCGCACCATGCTGATGAACCTGCACACCATGCAGTGGGACGCGAAGATCGCCGAGTCCATCGGCGTGCCGACGCAGATGCTCCCCGAGATCCGCTCCTCCGCCGAGGTCTACGGCGAGATCAAGGGCGGCAGGCTGGGCGAGCTGCTCGGCGGCATCCCGGTCGCCTCCGCCCTCGGCGACCAGCAGGCGGCCCTGTTCGGCCAGACCTGCTTCTCCGAGGGCGAGACGAAGTCGACGTACGGCACCGGCACCTTCATGGTGATGAACACCGGTGACAAGCTCATCAACTCGTACTCGGGCCTGCTGACCACGGTCGGCTACAAGATCGGCGACCAGGACACGGTCTACGCCCTGGAGGGCTCGATCGCCGTCACCGGTTCGCTGGTGCAGTGGATGCGCGACCAGATGGGCCTGATCTCCACCGCCGCCGAGA
This sequence comes from Streptomyces sp. JK94, assembly GCF_053613315.1. Classification (NCBI taxonomy): domain Bacteria; kingdom Bacillati; phylum Actinomycetota; class Actinomycetes; order Kitasatosporales; family Streptomycetaceae; genus Streptomyces; species Streptomyces sp. JK94. The sequence continues at coordinate 6,735 of NZ_JBSICH010000034.1, forward strand.
TCGAGACGCTGGCGATGCAGGTCGAGGACAACGGCGGCGCCTACTTCGTCCCGGCCTTCTCCGGCCTGTTCGCCCCGTACTGGCGCTCCGACGCCCGCGGTGTGATCGCCGGCCTGACCCGGTACGTCACCAAGGCGCACCTCGCGCGCGCCGTCCTGGAGGCCACCGCCTGGCAGACGCGGGAGATCGCGGACGCCATGACGAAGGACTCCGGTGTGGAGCTGACCGCCCTCAAGGTCGACGGCGGCATGACCTCCAACAACCTGCTGATGCAGACCCTCGCCGACTTCGTGGACGCCCCCGTGGTGCGCCCGATGGTCGCCGAGACCACCTGCCTCGGCGCCGCCTACGCCGCCGGTCTCGCCGTCGGCTTCTGGAACAGCACCGACGACCTGCGCGCCAACTGGCGGCGGGCCGCCGAGTGGACCCCCCGCATGGACGCGGAGATCCGCGACCGTGAGTACAAGAGCTGGCTCAAGGCCGTCGAGCGGACCATGGGCTGGCTCGAGGACGAGGAGTAAGAACCACCATGACCACTCAGTCCACCCTGCAGTCCGTGCCTGCCCTGGGGACCCACCCGGCCTCCGGCTCGAACCCGAGCCGGGCCGAGACCCGGGAGCAGCTCTCCAAGGCGTCGTACGACCTTCTCGTGATCGGCGGCGGCATCCTCGGCATCTCCACCGCCTGGCACGCCGCGCAGTCCGGCCTCAGGGTGGCCGTGGTCGACGCCGGCGACTTCGCCGGTGCCACCTCCTCCGCCTCCTCCAAGCTGCTCCACGGCGGTCTGCGCTACCTGCAGACCGGCGCGGTGAAGCTGGTGGCGGAGAACCACTTCGAGCGCCGTGCGGTCTCCCGCCAGGTGGCCCCCCACCTGGCGAACCCGCTCACCTTCTACCTCCCCGTGTACAAGGGCGGGCCGCACGGCGCGGCGAAGCTGGGCGCCGGCGTCTTCGCGTACTCGGCGCTGTCCGCCTTCGGTGACGGCGTCGGCCACCTGCTCTCGCCGGCCAAGGCCGCGCAGGACGTGCCGGAGCTGCGCACCGACAACCTCAAGGCCGTGGCCGTGTACGGCGACGACCAGATGAACGACGCCCGCATGGCGCTGATGACCGTCCGCGCGGCGGCCGAGTCCGGCGCGGTCGTCCTCAACCACGCCGAGGTGACCGGCCTGCGCTTCACCAAGGGCCGGGTGACCGGCGCCGAGCTGAAGGACCGGCTGACCGGCGCCGAGTTCGGGGTGAACGCCCGCCTGGTGCTCAACGCCACCGGCCCCTGGGTCGACCACCTGCGCCGGATGGAGGACCCGGACGCCGCCCCGTCCATCCGCCTGTCGAAGGGCGCGCACCTGGTCCTCAAGCGCACCGCGCCCTGGAAGGCCGCGCTGGCCACCCCGATCGACAAGTACCGCATCACCTTCGCCCTCCCCTGGGAGGACATGCTGCTGCTCGGCACGACCGACGAGGAGTTCGAGGGCGACCCGGCGGACGTCGCGGTCAACGACAAGGACATCACCCAGATCCTCGACGAGGCCGCGTTCTCCATCCGCGACCAGCAGCTCGACCGGGACCTGATCACGTACTCCTTCGCGGGTCTGCGTGTGCTGCCGGGCGGCCCCGGTGACACGGCGAAGGCCAAGCGCGAGACGGTCGTCACCGAGGGCCGGGGCGGCATGCTGTCCGTCGCGGGCGGCAAGTGGACCACCTTCCGCCACATCGGCCGCACCGTCATGAAGCAGCTGGAGACACTGCCGGGCCACCCGCTGGGCGACGACTTCGAGCCGATCGCCTCGCTGCCGAAGAAGCTGCCGCTGCCCGGCGTCGCCAACCCGCGTGCGGTCGCCCACCGGCTGCTGGTCGACGGCCCCGCGCCCGGGCCGCGCATGGCGGCGGACACCGCCAGGCACCTGGCCACGCACTACGGCTCGCTGGCCTTCGACATCGCCCGGCTCGCGAACGAGAACCCGGAGCTGGGAGAGCGGGTTCACCCGGACGCCCCGGAGATCTGGGCGCAGGTCGTGTGGGCACGGGACCACGAGTGGGCCGAGACGCAGGACGACGTGCTGCGCCGCCGCACGACGCTGACGATCCGCGGCCTCGCCACGGACGACGTCCGCGCCAAGGTCCAGGACCTGCTCGACCGGAAGTAGGACCGCCTCCGGCGCACGCGACCGCACGTCCGCCGCCCCACCGCCGCACCGGCCGGTGGGGCGGTGGGCCCGGAGACCCCCATAATGTCCTGGAGACATCGGATGTCTGAGCGCATCCCGGACACAGGGAGGTCGGCCGTGGCGGTCACCGACGAGGCGATCGAGAAGATCAAGGACATGATCGTCTCCGGCGCCCTGCGGCCGGGCGACCGGCTGCCCAGGGAGAGCGAGCTGGCCGCCGGCCTCGGGCTGTCCCGCAACTCCCTGCGCGAGGCCGTACGCGCGCTGTCCCTGATCCGGATCCTGGACGTGCGCCAGGGCGACGGCACGTACGTCACCAGCCTGGACCCGCAACTGCTGCTGGAGGCCCTCAGCTTCGTCGTCGACTTCCACCGCGACGACACGGTGCTGGAGTTCCTCGCCGTGCGCCGCATGCTGGAGCCGGCCGCGACCGCGATGGCGGCCCTGCGGATCGGCGAACGGGAACTGGACGCCCTCGGAACCCGGCTGGACGCCCTCGGAACCGAACCGTCGGTGGAGGAACTGGTCGCCTGCGACCTGGAGTTCCACCGGGCCGTCGCCGGAGCGTCGGGCAACTCGGTGCTCTGCTCCCTCCTCGACGGTCTGTCCGGGCCCACCACCCGGGCCCGGGTCTGGCGCGGAATCACCCAGGAGGACGCGGTCGGCCGCACCCTGCACGAGCACCGCGCGATCCTGACCGCCCTGCGCGACCGGGACGCGGAGGCCGCGCGGGCGTGGGCGACGGTGCACATCGCGTCCGTGGAGCAGTGGCTGCGCTCCACTCTCTGATCACCTGGGGCCCGGTGGCACGGCGGGTGTCCGGGCACCGGGGACGGGGCAGTGATCCGTTCACCGCCCCGCGCAAGGGGGCTGCGGAGGGCCCCTCTGCACGCCGTAAGGTTGGGGGGTACGCGAGGGCACGTCGGAAGGAGGCGCTGGGTGATCGAGCTCGAGGGGGTTCCCGAGCTGGTCGACCCGGTCATGGTGGCCGCGTTCGAGGGCTGGAACGATGCCGGCGACGCCGCCTCCACCGCGGTCGCGCATCTCGACAGGGAGTGGAAGGGCGAGGTGTTCGCGGCGCTGGACGCCGAGGACTACTACGACTTCCAGGTCAACCGGCCCACGGTGTTCATCGAGGACGGCGTCCGCAGGATCACCTGGCCGACGACCAGACTGTCGGTGGTCCGGGTCGGCGGCGACAAACCGCGCGACCTCGTCCTGGTCCGCGGCATCGAACCGTCCATGCGCTGGCGCTCGTTCTGCAACGAACTGCTCGGCTTCGCCCACGAGCTGGGCGTCGAGCTGGTGGTCGTCCTGGGCGCCCTGCTGGGCGACACCCCGCACACCCGTCCGGTCCCGATCAGCGGGACCACGTCGGACGCCGACCTGGCCCGGCGCATGGACCTGGAGGAGACCAAGTACGAGGGGCCCACCGGCATCGTCGGCATCCTCCAGGAGGCGTGCACGCACGCGGGCGTACCGGCCGTGTCGCTGTGGGCCGCGGTGCCGCACTACGTGTCGCAGCCGCCGAACCCGAAGGCCACGCTGGCCCTGCTGAACCGGCTGGAGGACCTGATCGGCATCCGCGTCCCGCTGGGCGAGCTGCCCGAGGACGCCCGTGCCTGGCAGGTCGGGGTGGACCAGCTCGCCGCCGAGGACAGCGAGGTCGCCGAGTACGTCCAGTCGCTGGAGGAGGCCCGGGACACCGCGGAGCTGCCGGAGGCGTCGGGCGAGGCGATCGCCCGCGAGTTCGAGCGGTACCTGCGGCGCCGGGACGGCTCCGGACCGGGTGGACACGCCACGGCGGACGGCGGCGACGGCACGCCCGGGACGCCGCACCTGCGGGGCGGCCCGAGCGGACGGTCCCGCCCGCCGAGGCCGCCGAAGACGAGCGGTGACGACGAGGAGTCGTCGGAGGACTGAGCAGGCGCAGAAGGACGAGGAACAGGGGTGCTTCCCGCGGGAAGCACCCCTGTTCTCCTACGCGCGCGCCTTACAGGGCGACGCCGAGCAGCGCGTCGACGGCGCGGGAGACGACGCCGGGGGCGCCGATGTCCGTGCCGCCGTTCTCCTGCTGGAGCGCCGCCCAGCGGTCGACGGCGTCCAGCGCGGCCGGGGAGTCCAGGTCGTCGGCGAGCGCCGCGCGGATCTCCTCGACGAGGGCCTCGGCGGGCGGGCCGTCGGGCCGGGAGACCGCGGCGCGCCAGCGCTCCAGCCGGTCCACGGCGTCCCGCAGCACCTGGTCGGTCCACTGCCAGTCGGAGCGGTAGTGGTGGGCGAGGAGCGTGAGCCGGACGGCGGCCGGGTCGACGCCCTCGCGCCGTAGCTCCGACACGAAGACGAGGTTGCCCTTGGACTTCGACATCTTCTCGCCGTCGAGACCGACCATGCCGGCGTGGACGTAGGCCTTGGCCATGGGGAACTCGCCGGTGAGCGCCTGGGCGTGCGAGGCGCCCATCTCGTGGTGCGGGAAGACGAGGTCGGAGCCGCCGCCCTGGACGTCGAAGCCCATGCCGAGGTGGTCGAGGGCGATGGCCACGCACTCGATGTGCCAGCCGGGGCGTCCGCGGCCGAGCGATCCGCCGTCCCAGCTGGGCTCGCCCTCGCGGGCCGCCATCCACAGCATCGGGTCGAGCGGGTTCTTCTTGCCCGGCCGGTCCGGGTCGCCGCCCCGCTCGGCGGAGAGCAGGCGCATGGCGGCGGCGTCCAGGTGCGAGACGCCGCCGAAGTGCGGATCGGACTCGACGGAGAAGTAGGTGTCGCCCTCCAGCTCGTAGGCCGCGCCGATGTCGCGCAGCCGCTCGACGAGCGGCACGATCCCGGGTATGGCCTCGACGGCGCCTATGTACTGCTGGGGCGGGAGCATCCGCAGCGCCGTCATGTCCTCGCGGAAGAGGGCGGTCTCCTGCTCGGCGAGGGCGGTCCAGTCGAGGCCGTCGCGGTTGGCCCGCTCCAGCAGCGGATCGTCGACGTCGGTGACGTTCTGGACGTAGTGAACCTGCCGCTTGTTGTCGAGCCACACGCGCTGCACGAGGTCGAACGCGTTGTAGGTCGCCGCGTGCCCCATGTGGGTGGCGTCGTACGGCGTGATGCCGCAGACGTAGAGGCGGGCGACGGGACCGGGGGCGAGGGTGACCAGGCCGCCGGTCGCGGTGTCGTGGATCCTCAGGTCGCGACCCTGACCAGGCAGGGCGGGGACCTCGGAAGCGGGCCAGGCATGCATGTCATGAGCCTAACCGGACGGATGTTCCGTGCACGAACCGGACCGGTCCGGATGGCTGGTGAGGCGCTCTTGCGCGACACCGGTCCTCGTGCCTGCCGCGACGGGTGGTCAGACCGGCGGCCAGGGGATGGCCGGCCACTCCCCGCTCGGCTCGGGGTGCCGCCCGGAGGCCAGCAGGGCGTCGACCCGCGCGCGCGTGGCGTCGAGTTCGGCGGGGGTGATCAGCGCGGCGAGCCGGTGCGCCAGGGCGCTGCCGTCCTTCAGCGCCTTGCCGAGGGCGTCGAGCACCGCCAGGGCCTCCTCGGTGAGCGACTCGCCCGCCCAGCCCCACAGCAGGGTCCGCAGCTTGTTCTCGGCGTGGAAGGTCACCCCGTGGTCGATGCCGTACAGGCGCTCGCCGGCCGCGGGCAGCAGGTGGCCGCCCTTGCGGTCGGCGTTGTTGAGTACGGCGTCCAGGACGGCGAGCCGGCGCAACCGCTCGTCGTCGGCGTGCACGAGCAGCGCGGTGCGGCCCTCGTCCACCTCCGCGAGGGCGACGGCCTTCCAGCCGGGGCCGGGCTCTTCTGCGTCCACGAGGGCGAGGAGTTCCGTCTGCGGCTCCGCCTCGATCCACAGCTGGACCATGCCCTCGCCGTACGGCCCGTCGCGCAGCACGGTGGGCGGCACGAGGCCCCAGCCGGTGGCTTCGGCGACCTCGTAGGCGGCGACCTCGCGCTGGGCGAGGGTGCCGTCGGGGAAGTCCCACAGGGGCCGCTCGCCGGCGACCGGCTTGTAGACGCAGGCCGCCTCCCGTCCCCCGTACGCCACGGTGCAGTACAGCGCCGCGTTGGAGGCGTCACGGATGCGTCCGCGCACGGCCAGCTCGCCCCGGGCGAGCAGCTCGGCGTCCGCCGCGTCGGCGGTCACGCTCCGCGGCGGTATCCGTTCTGGCGCGGACATACGTGTCCTTCCGGATCGAGCGGGAGGCTGCACAGCGGGCACGGCGGCCGCCCGGCGTTGACGACGTCGAGGGCGCGCTTGGCGAAGGCCCTGGCCTGCGCGCCGGTGAGGCGGACCCGGAGCATCGGGGGGCCGTTCTCCTCGTCCTGCAGGAGCCGCTCCTCGGCCTCCGCCAGGTCCTCCTCGGACTCGGCGTCCAGCTCGACGAGGGCCTGCGCCTCGACGATCATGCGCTGGTCCTCGCCGTCCCAGGCCAGCGCCATGGTGCCGACCCTGAACTCCTCCTCGACGGGGGTGTCCAGCGGGGCGGTGTCGGCGGGCTCCGTGGGCGCCACGGCCGGGACGGCGGTACTGCCCCCGCTGCGCCGTACGACCTCGTCGAGGAGCTCGTCCATGCGCTCGGCGAGAGCGGCGACCTGGGTCTTCTCCAGGGCCACGCTCGTGACCCGGGAGCCCGCGGTGGCCTGGAGGAAGAACGTACGGCGCCCGGGCAGTCCGACCGTACCGGCCACGAAACGTTCCGGTTGGTCGTAGAGGAACACCTGACGGGACACGTCCTGTCTCCATGAGAAGTCGTAAGAAGCGGGAAGGCGGGGTCGGTCACTGCTGCGATCGCTTCACCCTACTGCGGCCGACGATCACGGTGCGCCCGCACCACCACCGACCGGGGCCTCGTCGCCCGGCGGCTCCTCCCGCGGGGCCAGGGAGGCGAAGTCACCGGTGTCGCCCAGGCGGACGAGGAACGGGCGCAGGCGGGTGTAGCGGATCGCGGTGACGGAGCAGGGCTCGACGGAGATGCGCTGGAAGAGGTCGAGGTGCAGGCCGAGCGCCTCCGCGACGAGGGACTTGATGATGTCGCCGTGGGAGCACATGAGGTAGACGGCGTCGGCACCGTGATCGCGCTCCACGCGCGCGTTCCACTCGCGCACCGCCTCGGCGGCGCGGGTCTGCATGGCGCGCATCGACTCGCCGCCGGGGAACGCGGCGGCGGAGGGGTGCGCCTGCACCACCTCCATCAGCGGCTCGTCCCCGAGTTCGGCGAGCTTGCGGCCGGACCAGTCGCCGTAGTGGCACTCCCCGATGCGTTCGTCGGTGTGGGCGCGCAGTCCGGGGCGGGCGTCGAGCAGGGGCCGGATCGTCTCCTGGCACCGCTGCAGCGGGCTGGCGACGACCTCGGTGAGCGGCAGGGCGTCGAGCCGCCCGGGCAGTGCGGCGGCCTGTGCGGCGCCGCGTTCGTCGAGGGCGACGCCGGGCGTCCAGCCGGCGAGCAGCCCCTCGGTGTTGGCGGTGGACCGTCCGTGCCTAACCAGGATCAGCGTGGGCATGCGGCCAGGGTAGGCGCACGGCGCGGTGCCGGGGCGCCGGGGCGGAGGGAGAACGCGTTCGGTGATCGTCGACTGTGCCATCTACCGGGAGGGGCGCCGCGCGGACGGGCCCGAGGACTTCTCCGACGCGCTCGGCGAGGCGCGGGCCGCGGGCGGCTTCGTCTGGATCGGGCTGCACGAGCCGACGGAGGAGGAGTTCGACCTGGTCACGCAGGAGTTCGAACTGCATCCGCTGGCGGTGGAGGACGCCCTGAAGGCGCACCAGCGGCCCAAGCTGGAGGTGTACGAGGACTCGCTCTTCGCCGTCCTCAAGCCGGTGGTCTACGAACCGGAGAGCGACGCCGTCTCCACCGGCGAACTCATGATCTTCCTGGGCGACGCCTTCGTGGTCGTCGTCCGGCACGGCGAGGGCGCCCCGCTCAAGGCCGTACGGCAGCGTCTGGAGCAGGAACCCGAGCTGCTCGGGAACGGCCCCACCGCGGTGCTGTACGCGCTGGCGGACGCAGCCGTCGACCACTACCTGGACGTGGCGGTCGAGCTGCAGAACGACCTGGAGGAGCTGGAGGCCGAGGTCTTCTCGCCGGACGGCGGCGGCTCGCGGCACACCGCGTCCCGGATCTACACCTTCAAGCGGCAGATCCTGGAGTTCCGGCGGGCGACCGGTCCGCTGGCGCCGCCCGTGGAGAAGCTGGCCGGGACGGGGGTGTTCGGCGGCGGGGTGCCGTTCGTCGACGACAGGGCGCGGCCCTTCTTCCGGGACGTGAGCGACCACCTCGAACGGGTCAACGAGTCCGTGGAGGGCCTGGACCGGCTGGTCTCGGACATCCTGTCGGCCCATCTGGCGCAGACGAGCGTCCGGCAGAACGACGACATGCGGAAGATCTCCGCGTGGGCGGCCATGGCGGCGATTCCCACGATGGTCGCGGGGGTGTACGGCATGAACTTCGAGCACATGCCGGAGCTGCACTGGGAGTGGGGCTACCCGGCGGTGATCGTGGTGATGGCCGTGCTGGAGGTGCTGCTGTACCGGACGTTCAAGAACCGGGGCTGGCTGTAGCGGGCGAAGGACGGGCCCGGCCCCCCAGGCGGTCTCCGGGACCGCGGTCGCGGGTCCGCCGAGCGCGTCGCGCGGCCAAGCGCGGGCGGCGGGTGCGGCGCCAGGTGCGGCGACAGGTGCGGCGGACGAGTCCGCCGGCCGGGGGACGGCCGGGAGCCGGGCGAGGCGTAACCGGAGGCGCGTGGGCGCGTTGTTACCCGTGACGGCCGTGGCGGGGAAGACCCCCGAGCCCCCACCACGGCCGCAGACATCCACAGCGGGCCTTCCAGGGCCCGTCACGGCAGGCCCCGGCTAGGCCAGTCCGGCGCGTTCCAGGGCCTCCGTGCCGGCGCGGAGCGAGGCGATCCGCTCGTCCAGGGTGAAGCCCGCGGGGGCGAGGGTCAGCGTGGTGACACCGGCGGCGGCGTAGGCCTTCATCCGGTCCGCGATGCGGTCGACGGAACCGAGCAGCGTCGTCTGGTCGATCAGGTCGTGCGGGACGGCCTCGGCGGCCCCCTGCTTGTCGCCGGACAGGTACTTGTCCTGGACCTCGGCGGCCTCCCGCTCGTAGCCCATGCGCTGGGCGAGCTGGTTGTAGAAGTTCTGCTTGCGGCTGCCCATGCCGCCGACGTAGAGCGCGGTGTACGGGCGGAAGGTGTCGGCGAGCGCGGTGACGTCCTTGTCCTCGCCGAGGGCGAGCGGCAGGGTCGGGCAGACGTCGAAGCCGTCGAGGGTCTTCCCCGCCTTCTCGCGCCCGGCGCGCAGGTGCCGGATCGCGGTGTCCTCCAGGTGGTCGGCGGACGGGAAGATCAGCAGGGCGCCGTCGGCGATCTCGCCGGTCTGCTCCAGGTTCTTCGGGCCGATCGCGGCGATGTACAGCGGGATGTGCTCGCGCTGCGGGTGCACGGTGAGCTTGATCGGCTTGCCGGGGCCGCCGGGCAGCGGCAGCGTCCAGTGCTGTCCCTCGTACGACAGCCGCTCCCGCGTCATCGCCTTGCGCACGATCTCGACGTACTCGCGGGTGCGGGCGAGCGGCTTGTCGAACGTGACGCCGTACCAGCCCTCGGAGACCTGGGGGCCGGAGACGCCGAGGCCGAGCCGGAAGCGCCCCTGGGAGAGGGAGTCCAGGGTGGCGGCCGTCATCGCGGTCATCGCGGGCTGGCGGGCCGGGATCTGGAAGATGGCCGAGCCGACGTCGATGCGCTCGGTCTGGGCGGCGACCCAGGTCAGCACGGTGGCCGCGTCGGAGCCGTAGGCCTCGGCCGCCCAGCAGACGGCGTAGCCGAGCCGGTCGGCCTCCTGGGCGACGGCCAGGTTGTCCGCGTCCATTCCGGCACCCCAGTAACCGAGGTTGATCCCGAGCTGCATGGCCGATTCCCCTTACCGATCAGTAACGTTGTGTGCGCCCGACCTTAGCGCGGGAATTCGGTTGTCCACAGGCCCCCACGGCGCAAGCCGTGGCCAGTAATGTCGGCGTTCATGGAGCAGAGGCATCTCGGCCGCACCGGCCTGCGCGTGTCACGCATCGGTCTCGGCACCCTGACCTGGGGCCGGGGCACCGACGAGCACGACGCCGCGGACCTCCTGAAGACCTTCTGGGAAGCGGGCGGGAGTCTCGTCGACACCGCGGACGTCTACGGGGACGGGGAGGCCGAGTACCTGCTCGGGCGGCTGATGGAGGGCCTTGTGCCGCGCCGGGACCTGGTGATCTCGACCAAGGCGGGCAGCGTGCCGGATCCCGACCGCCGTTTCGACGGTTCGCGCGCCCATCTGCTCTCCGCGCTGGACGCCTCGCTGGCCCGTCTCGGCACCGACCACGTGGACGTGTGGCATCTGCACGCCTTCGATCCGCACACCCCGCTGGAGGAGACGCTGCACGCCCTCGACGTGGCGGTGAGCAGCGGCCGGGCCCGCTACGCGGGGGTCTCCAACTTCTGCGGCTGGCAGCTGGCCAAGGCGGCGACCTGGCAGCTGTCGGCGCCGGGCGTGCGGAACCGGCTGGCGAGCACGCAGATGGAGTACTCGCTGCTCCAGCGGGGCGTCGAGCGCGAGGTGCTGCCGGCCGCCCTGGACCTGGGCATCGGCCTGCTGCCCTCCTCGCCGCTGGGCCGCGGGGTGCTCACCGGCAAGTACCGCAGGGACGAGACGCCGCCGGACTCGCGGGGCGCCTCGGGGCACCTGGCGCCGTTCGTCGCGCCCTACCTGGACGACACGGCCGGCCACATCGTGGACGCGGTGGCGACGGCGGCGGACGGGCTCGCGGTGACACCGCTCCAGGTGGCGCTGGCCTGGGTCCGCGACCGGCCCGGCGTGGTCGCCCCGATCCTCGGCGCGCGCACCGCGCAACAGCTCACGGCGGCGTTGTCAGTGGAGACCCTTAGTCTTCCCGACGAGATCTGCCGGGCGCTCGACGACGTGTCGGCGCCCGTGCACCGCTATCCCGATCACGACTGGAGCACGCTGTGAGCACGGAGCCCGAGTCCGCCTCCGAGGACGTCGCAGAAGCCGTGGACGCCGGGCCGGGGGCCCCGGGCACCACGGCCGGGGCCGAGCCGGGCTCCGCAGCGGGCGAGGCACCGGCCGACGGCCGGGCCACCGGGACCGAGGAGGCCGACGGGCGACCGGGAGGCGACGGCACGGACGGCGCCGGGCCGCCGGCGGCGGATGACGGGGCGGGCGCTGACGACCCGGCCGCCGGGGCGGCCGCGGGGCCGCTCGACCGGGAAGCCGACGGGACCGGGAGGGCCGCCGTCGACCCGGACGGCGCGCGCTCCGACGGTGACGGTGGGGCGGCTCGGCTCTCCGAGGCCGAGGCCGAGCTGGCCGCTCAGCGGGTCGAGCGGGAGCGGATCGAGCGGCGCAGGGCCGAGCGGCAGGAGGCGATCGCCGCCGGCGCCAAGCTCAGCGGCACGGCGGCGGATCTGCTGGCCGCCGTGCGCGCCGTGGAGAGCGGCGAGAAGCCGGCGGCCACGGTCTTCGGCGACCCCTCCCCCGCGCCGCGCCGCCCCGCCGGGGAGCCGGTGCGCCGGCCGCGGCCGGTGCCGGCCGGGCCCGCCGCCGGGCCCGTGGGACCCGCGCCGGAGACCGTGGAGGCCGTGCGGCGGGTACTGGCCGAGGGCGGCGCGCCCGAGGCGCTCGCCCCGCAGACGGCCGCGCTCCTCGGCGAGGCGGCGGAGGAGGCGCTGCGCGCGGACCCCTGGCGGTTGCTCGGGGTCGGCGGAGTCCGGCCGGAGCAGGCCGACGGGTTCGCCCGGGCGCTGCTCGGCGCGGCGTGCGGCCCGGAGGACGAGCGGCGTGGCCGTGCGATCACCGTGTGGCTGCTGGAGCAGGCGGCGCTGGCCGGGCACACGGCCCTGGAGCTGCCGCGGCTCACGGCCACCCTGGCCCAGCGGGGCGTACCGGACCCCGACGCCGCCGTACAGAGCACACTCGCCGAGGGGGAGGCGCTCGCCTTCCAGGACGCGCTGGAGCAGACCGGCACCCACCCGGAGCCCGCGCCGGGCGGCACGGAGGAGACGGCGGAGACGGCGGCGGACGGGGACGAGGACCGCCCGGTACGGGTCCTGGTCGGTCTGGAGCGCTACGCGCTCGCCGAGGAGAGTCTCGCCGACGGTCTGGCCCGCCTCGTCAACTCCGCGCCCGAGCAGGACGGTTCGGCGGCGGACTGGGAGCGGGCCGCCGCCGGAGCGCCGGGTTCCGCCGCCGACCTGATCCGTGCCGTCGCGAGCCATGGCCTGGTCCTGCACACCGGCGGGGAGGCGTCCCTCGCCGAACCGGCCGCTCTGCTGCACGCGGCGCGGGCCCTGGGTCTGCGCGCCTGGGCCGCCGCGCACGGGCCGCTCGGACGCGACCGCTTCGCCGCGCTGCTGGCCGGCCGGGTCTCCGAGCCGCACGCCCCGGAGCCCACCGGCCCGGACGGCCCCGGCCCGGATGACCGGGCCGTCGTCACCGTGGGCGGGCTGCTGGCCGGAGCCGAGGGGCCGGGGCGGGACGCGGACGGCGCCCTGGACCTCGATCTGCTCGTCGTGCTCGACGCGCCGCAGCTCGACGTCGAGGCGGGGGCCCTGCTGGCGGAGTCGCTGCCGGACGGGGCCCGGCTGGTGCTGGCCGGCGACCCGGCGGTGCTGTGGTCGGCGGGGCCCGGGCGGGTCTTCGCGGATCTGCTGGCGGCACAGGTCTGCCCCCGGATCGCCTCGCGGCGCCCGGACCCCGGGCCGCTCGGTGAGCTGGTCTCCGGCATCGGCGCCGGAGAGCTGGGCCAGGTGGAGGCGCCCGGCAAGGAGGTCGTGATCGTGCCGGTGCGCGACGCGGGCGAGGCCGTGCACCGCACCGTCCAGCTCGTCGCCGACTCGGTGCCGCGCGCGATCGGCGTCCCCCCCGAGGAGACCCAGGTGATCACGCCGGGCCACGGCGGCGCGGCGGGCACGCGAGTCCTCAACGCGGCGTTGAAGCAACGGCTGAATCCGGGCCCCGGCCGCTTCGGCGGCTTCGACCCCGGCGACCGCGTCGCCTACTCACCCGTACCCGGCCGCACGCTCCCGGGCCGGGTGGTGCGGGCCGACGCCGACGGGCTGCACCTGTCGTGCGCCGGCGAGGCCGTCGTCGTGCCGAAGGAGCGGGTGGAGCAGTCCGTACGGCACGGCTGGGCCCTGACCGCTCACCAGGCGGTGGGCGGCCGGTGGCCGGCGGTGGTCGTGGTCCTGCCCGGCGACGCCGCGCAGGCCCTCAGCCGCCCCTGGGTCTACACGGCGTTCGGCCGGGCCGTCCGTCATCTGTCCGTGGTGCACGGTGTGGAGCAGGCGCTGCCGCGTGCCGTCTCGGAGGTTCCCGCGAAGCAGCGCACCACCCGGCTGCCGGTGCTGCTCGCGCCGCAGGTCCCGGTGTCCGGCTGAGCCTCGGGGCGCCGGCCGCTCCCCCGGCCGTCCCCGGCGCCACGCCCCGTCGGCCCACGCCCTCGCTCCGCCCGGCCGGCCGAACACGCCGACGGCGGCGGCCACGGGACTCCCCCGCGGCCGCCGCCGTCACGTCGTCCCGCCCGGACCGCAGCGGCTCCCGCCGCTCAGCGCTCCGACTCGGTACGCGCCGCCGCACCGCCCCGGCCCGGGCCCGAGCGCGGGTCGAGGTTGTCGACCGCCTCCGGATCCTGGTCCGTGCCGAGGTCCTCGTCCTCGTCCAGATCCGTGTCCAGGTCCTCGTCCGGATCGTCCAAGTCGGCGCCGGCGCGCGCGACGCCCACGGCAACCTCGTCGAGGTCGTCGAGGTCGTCGGCCATGTCGTCGTCGAATTCGTCGTCGAACACCGCGCTGACGTCGAAGCGGCAGATCACCAGTTGCGCGTCGGCCTGCTCGAACGGGGCCTCCAGCCACTCGCCGGGATCGGCGGCCTCCTCGGCGGCCGTCACCCAGAGCGTGGAGTCGCCCTCCTCCAGGCCGAACTCCTTGTGCCGGGACGCGATCTCGTCCGGCTCGAACTCGCCGAACAGGAGACCGAGCGCCCCGTGCACCGTGCTGGAGGACGCCGCCCCCGCATCCTCGTCGTCCGCCGCCTCGACCCGGCGGGCCTGGGCCATCAGCCGTTGCGGCTCGGCCACGGCGTAGTCGCGGCGGATCAGGACGCTCAGGGCGTTCGGCTCCTCGGGACCGGCGTACGGCGGCAGCGAGTCGTCCGCACCGGGGATCTCGAAGGGAGTGACCTCGTCGTAACGGTCGTAGAGCAGTTCGTCGTACGCCTCCGCGGCCGCGGCCAGCTGGTTGAACGCGTCGTAGACGGCCGGGTCGTCCTCCCCCGACCGGCGTTCGACCGCGGCCAGGTGGCGGTCGAGCGCGGTCTTGACCGCCTCGGCGGCGGCGCGTACCTCGGCAGCGGTGGGCTGCGCAGCATCAGACATAGTGCAGACGCTATCCGTACCGGGCCCCAGCCCGCACAATAGATGCGATGCCGGAATACGAATTTGTCGACGTGTACGTGCCACGCGGGGTCTCCCGCAAGGAGACGACACGTCTGCTGACGGACCACGCCGAGTACGGACACTGGGAGTTGTACCGCCTGAGCCTGCTGCGCGACGGCAGCCGCAGGGTGCGGTTGCGCAGGCGGATCATCCGCCAGGTGCGCGCCACCTGGTGAGCCGGGCGACCGGCCGGACCGCGCACGGTCGCGGTCGTGGAGAGAGACGGAGACGGAGCGGGCCCCGCAGGTGCGGGGCCCGCCGTGCGTGCCGCGGAACCGGCTCGCGTCAGGCCGAAGCGCGTGCCTTGCGGTAGAGCACCGTGCCCGCGAGCAGCACGCCCGCACCCATCGGGAGAGCGAGACCGAGGGGCAGGTCACTGCCGGTCTCGGCGAGCTGCGCGTCGCCCCGGGGGTGGGCGACGGACTGGGCGCCCGGCTCGTTGCCCCGCGAGGAACCGCCCGGCGTCTCACCGTCCGACCCGGGCGGGGTTCCCGGAGTACCGGGGTCGCCCGGATTACCGGGGTCACCCGGGTCACCCGGGTCGCCCGGGTTCCCGGGAGGCGTCTCCTGGCCGCCACCGGGCGGCGTGGAGTGGTCCCCGCCACCCCCGTTGCCGCAGTCGTTGCCGGTGGTCGGGTTGAGGACGCCGACGACGTCGACGCTGTTGCCGCACACGTTCACCGGCACATGGACCGGCGCCTCGACGTGGTTGCCGGAGCCGACGCCGGGCGAGCCGGTGGCGTGCCCGCCCGCGTGCGCGCCTTCGTGCGAGCCGCCCCGGCCTCCGGGGTCGCCGTACCCGTCGGACGCGTCGCCGCCCCGGTTGGCGCACGAGTTGCCCATCGCCGGGTTGAGGACGCCGACGGCGTCGACCGTGTTGCCGCAGACGTTCACCGGCACGTGCACCGGTGCCTGCACCGTGTTGCCGGACAGTACGCCGGGCGAGCCGGAAGCCGAACCGTGCGCGCCCGAGTCCGCGTGGGCGGCGCCCGCGGCGGCGATCACGCCGGTGGCCGCCGCCATCGTCATCAGGCCCTTGCGGGTGACCTGTCGCATTTCCTGAATCCCTGCCTTGCCCTAGTCCCGTGGTACGAGATGTCCCGTAGCACTGAGAATGCCGAGAATTCCGACGTTGTCGTCGTTCCCACGCCCTCGAAGACGTCAAAGGCCGTCGACCCCGGAGCGCGGGACACGCTACGGGGCCGGCGGACTCAGAGCCTCAAGGGGTGAGGCACGACGTCACTTGTTGATGCAGACGTTGCCGAAGGCGGGGTTCAGCAGGCCGATCACGGAGACCGTGTTGCCGCAGATGTTCACCGGCACGTGAACGGGCACCTGAACGACGTTGCCGGAGAGGACACCGGGCGAGTGCACAGCGGCACCCTGGGCACCGGAATCGGCGACGGCCATGCCTGCGCTCGCGAGAACCAGACCACCGGTGGCGGCAGCGGCGGCGACGACCTTCTTGAGCATTGTTCCTCCTAGTTGGCAAAAGCGATCCAGGTTGCTGATCGCATCACTTGTAACGAGGAGGGAGTAATGAGGATACGAGCTTATGAGCGCATTCACTCGCCCCGGGCGCCTCCCGCACGCGCGGCCGAATAGCTCCGTGTGCGGAAGACGCGTTCCTCCGGGCGGTTCAGGACGCGTCGATGAAGCGGTCGAGCACCCGCACGCCGAACCGCAGTCCCTCCACCGGCACCCGCTCGTCGACCCCGTGGAACATGCCCGCGAAGTCCAGCTCCGGCGGCAGCTTGAGCGGCGCGAAGCCGAAGCCCCGGATGCCGAGGTCGTCGAAGGACTTCGCGTCCGTACCGCCGGAGAGCATGTAGGGGATCGCCTTCGCGGCCGGGTCCTCGGCCACCAGCGCGGACTGCATCGCGTCGACGAGCGCTCCGTCGAAGGTGGTCTCGACGGCCTTGTCGGCGTGCACGTCCTCGCGCCGCACCTTCGGCCCGAGGATCCGGTCGAGGTCGGCGAGGAACTCCTCCTCGTGTCCGGGCAGGAACCGGCCGTCGACGTGCGCGGTGGCTTCGCCGGGGATGACGTTGACCTTGTAACCCGCGCCCAGCTGGGTCGGGTTGGCGGTGTTGCTCAGGGTCGCGCCGATGAGCTTGGCGATGCCGCCGAGCCTGGCGAGGGTCCCCTCCATGTCCTCCGGGTCGAGTTCGGTGCCGAGCGCGTCGCCCAGTTCGTCGAGGAAGGCCCGGGTGGTCTTGGTGACGCGGACGGGGAACGTGTGACGGCCGAGGCGGGCGACCGCCTCCGACAGCTCCGTGATGGCGTTGTCACGGTGGATCATCGACCCGTGCCCGGCGGTGCCGGCCACGGTCAGCTTCATCCAGTGCATGCCCTTCTCGGCCGTCTGGATCAGGTACAGGCGGCGCTGCTCGCTCACGGTGAAGGAGAAACCGCCCACCTCGCTGATGGCCTCCGTGACGCCCTCGAAGAGGCCGGGGTGGCGGTCGACGAGATGGCGGGCGCCGTACGTCCCGCCGGCCTCCTCGTCCGCGAGGAACGCCAGCACGATGTCGCGCGGGGGCTTGCGCCCGCTGCGCAGCCGGTCGCGGACGACCGCGAGGGTCATCGCGTCCATGTCCTTCATGTCGACCGCGCCGCGCCCCCAGACGCACCCGTCCGCGATCTCGCCGGAGAAGGGGTGGTGGGTCCAGTCGTCCGCGTTGGCCGGAACCACGTCGGTGTGGCCGTGGATGAGCAGCGCGGGCCGGGACGGGTCCTCGCCCTCGATCCGGGCCACCGTGGAGGCGCGTCCGGGGTGGGACTCGAAGATCCGCGGTTCGAGTCCCACCTCGGCGAGCTTCTCGGCGACGTACTCCGCCGCCTCGCGCTCACCCGGACCCGAGTGGTCGCCGTAGTTGCTGGTGTCGATCCGGATCAGTTCGCGGCAGAGGTCGACGACCTCGTCCTCGCCGGTGACGCTCCTGGCCGTACCCGAGTCGCTCACGTGCTTCCTCCCGCTGTCACTGCTCATGTCACTGCCGACGGTCGTGCCGGTGGGTCCCCCTCATCCTCCTCCCCGGACCGTCCGCGCCCAAGGAGGGGGTGATCGGCCACCCCGGAAAGCCTGGTAATGTTTACGTCGTCGCCGCGGGCAACGCCCCGCACGACAGACACCTTGTCCGGGTGGCGGAATGGCAGACGCGCTAGCTTGAGGTGCTAGTGCCCTTTATCGGGCGTGGGGGTTCAAGTCCCCCCTCGGACACCAGTGAAGGCCCCTGCCGAGCAGGGGTCTTCTGCTTTTCAGGACTGCTCCGCGAGGCCGGACCGACGGGGCCCGGTGCGGGCACAATGGCCGACATGACCACGCCTTCCTGCCCCTGCGGGCTGCCCGGGCCGTACGAGAGGTGCTGCGGCCGCTTCCACACGGGGGCCGCCTCCGCACCGACCGCCGAGGCCCTGATGCGCTCGCGCTACAGCGCCTTCGTCCGTCTCGACGCGGGCCACCTGCTGCGCACCTGGCACCCGCGGACGCGACCCGAGCGGCTCGACCTCGATCCGGGCACGCGGTGGACCGGGCTGGAGATCCTGGACACGACCGGCGGGTCCGCCTTCCACTCCGCCGGCACCGTGACGTTCCGGGCGTCCTACCGCGGGGGCTCGCTGCACGAGCGGAGCCGCTTCGAGCGGGTCGACGGAGCGTGGGCGTACCTCGACGGGGAGTTCCTCGCGTAGATCCGCGCGTGGATCCGCCCGGCGGGCTTCAGGGCGCCAGGATGTCCAGTTCCTGCAGCGCCCCCACCGTGATCTCCCGGGTCAGCCGCTCCGCGCGTTCGGCGTCACGGGCGCGGACCGCCTCGGCGACCTGGACGTGCAGGGTGACCGCGGCCGGGTCGGGGTCCTCGAACATCACGTCGTGGTGCGTGCGGCCCGCCAGGACCTCGGCGACGACACCGCCGAGACGGGCGAACATCTCGTTGCCCGAGGCGGTCAGGATGACGCGGTGGAAGGCCACGTCGTGGAAGAGGTAGCCCTCCAGCCGGTGGCCGCGCGAGTGGGCGACCATGCCGAGCGCGCACTCGGTCAGCTCGGCGCACTGCTCCGGCGTGGCGTGGCGCGCCGCCAGGCCCGCCGCCACCGGCTCGACCGCCGACCGCAGCACGGTCAGGGAGCGCAGCTGCCGCGGGCGGCCGGAACCGGCCAGGCGCCAGCGGATGACCTGGGGGTCGTAGACGTTCCACTCGCACTCGGGGAGGACGGTCACGCCCACCCGGCGGCGCGACTCGACCAGGTGCATGGACTCCAGCACCCGCACGGCCTCCCGCATCACGGAACGCGACACCTCGAAACGCTGGGCCAGTTCGTCCGTGCGCAAAACGCTGCCCACGGGGTATTCGCCCGCTGTGATGGCGGGACCGAGGGTGTCCAGTACGCGGCCGTGCAGCCCCCGGCCAGGTGTGCTCATGCACTCAGCGTACGGGCCATGTCACGCGAACAAAAAGTCAGACTTATATGTCACAGGCTCTTGAATTCGTCGTACCTAATGAGTTTCAGTTGCGTCGACATCACGTGTCGACGAAGACAGCAGACAGCGAGAGTGCGATGCAGCGACTGCACACCCCCCACGTCGTCGTGGTCATGGGCGTGGCGGGCACCGGGAAGACCACCATCGGTCCCCTGCTCGCGGCCCGGCTCGGCGTTCCCTACGCCGAGGGCGACGACTTCCATCCGCCGGCCAACATCGCCAAGATGACGGCCGGCACCCCGCTCACCGACGAGGACCGCCTGCCCTGGCTGGACGCCATCGGCGGCTGGGCCCACGAGCGGGCGGGACTCGGCGGGGTGGTGAGCAGCTCGGCACTGAAGCGGTCGTACCGCGACCGGCTGCGGGCCGCCGCTCCCGGTGTCGTCTTCGTGCATCTCACGGGCAGCCGCGAGCTGATCGAGGACCGGATGTCGCACCGGCAGGGGCACTTCATGCCGACGGCCCTGCTCGACTCCCAGTTCGCCACGCTCCAGCCGCTGGAGCCGGACGAGGCGGGCGTCGCGGTGGACGTCACCGGCGCCCCCGAGGAGATCGCCGAACGGGCGACGAACGCCCTGACGGGCCTTCCCGAGCCGCTCCGGTAACCCCCGCTCCCGCCTTCGGGGCCGTACCCCCGCCTGGGTCCGGCCCTGCCCTGCCCGCCCCCATCACCTCAAGGAAGCCACCGTGACCAGACTCAGCGCCGAGATGCTGGCAGCGGACACCGTCGAGCCCATCACCTCGGCCGGCCACGCCCAGCTGGGCATCGCCGTGCTCCTGGGCATCGCCGTCATCGTCCTGCTCATCACCAAGTTCAAGCTGCACGCCTTCCTGTCGCTGACCATCGGGTCGCTGGCGCTCGGCGCGTTCGCCGGGGCGCCGCTGGACAAGGTCATCACCAGCTTCACCGCCGGGCTCGGCTCCACCGTCGCGGGGGTCGGCGTACTGATCGCCCTCGGCGCGATCCTCGGCAAGATGCTCGCCGACTCCGGTGGCGCCGACCAGATCGTGGACACCATCCTCGCGAAGGCGACGCCGCGTTCGATGCCGTGGACGATGGTGCTGATCGCCTCCGTCATCGGACTGCCGCTGTTCTTCGAGGTCGGCATCGTCCTGCTGATCCCGGTCGTCCTGATGGTCGCCAAGCGCGGCAACTACTCGCTGATGCGCATCGGCATCCCGGCGCTGGCCGGCCTGTCCGTCATGCACGGCCTGGTCCCGCCGCACCCCGGCCCGTTGGTCGCGATCGACGCGATCGGCGCCAACCTGGGTGTGACGCTCGCGCTGGGCGTCCTGGTCGCCATCCCGACGGTGATCATCGCCGGTCCGGTGTTCTCCCGGTACGCGGCCCGCTGGGTGGACGTCCCGGCCCCCGACCGCATGATCCCGCAGCGCGCCTCCGAGGACCTGGAGAAGCGCCCCGGCTTCGGCGCGACCCTGGCCACGATCCTGCTGCCGGTCGTGCTGATGCTGGCCAAGGCCCTCGTCGACATCATCGTCGACGACCCCGAGCACCTCGTGCAGCGCACCTTCGACGTCGTCGGCAACCCGCTGATCGCCCTGCTCGCCTCGGTGATCGTCGGCATCTTCACGCTGCTGCGCCCGGCCGGGTTCGGCAAGGACCGGCTGTCGGGCCTGGTCGAGAAGGGGCTCGCGCCCATCGCGGGCATCCTGCTGATCGTCGGCGCGGGCGGCGGTTTCAAGCAGACGCTGATCGACTCCGGCGTGGGACGGATGATCCTGGAGATCTCCGAGGACTGGTCGATCCCGGCGCTGCTGCTGGCCTGGCTGATCGCGGTGGCGATCCGGCTGGCGACCGGCTCGGCGACCGTGGCGACCGTCTCGGCGGCCGGTCTGGTGGCGCCGCTGGCGGCCGACATGTCGATGACCCACGCGGCCCTGCTGGTCCTGGCCATCGGCGCCGGCTCGCTCTTCTTCAGCCACGTCAACGACGCGGGCTTCTGGCTGGTGAAGGAGTACTTCGGCCTGGACGTCGGCCAGACCGTCAAGACCTGGTCCGTCATGGAGACGATCATCTCGGTCGTCGCCGGTGCCCTGGTCCTGCTGCTGTCCCTGGTCGTCTAGCGGTACGGCGGCCCCCGCGCGGTACGGCGTGTCCCGTCGGCCGCCCCGGGGCGCCGGTCCACGCGCGCGTCGGGAGATGCGGGCGTAGAAGGCGCCCGCGTTGTGGACGTGCCGGCTCGTCTCGGCGTACCCGACGCTGAACAGGACCGGCACCACGCCCAGGAGCACGAAGAGCAGCGGCTGTCCGACGACGCCCATCACCGCCAAGGTGGTGGGCATGACGCCCGCGACCGCCATGAGCGGGGCGGTGGCGGCGAGGACGGAGAGCAGCGGGCCGCCGGCGGTCAGCCGGCCGGCGCGCAGCGTCCGCTCCTGGCCTTTGCAGGTGTTGATGGCGCCACCGCCGGCGGGCCTGCCTCTGTGCAAACTGCCCGTGGTCACCGGAGGACGTCCTTCTTGTCGGAGGACGTCCTTCTTGTCAGGGGACGTCCTTCTTCCTGTACGTCGTGGTCGGGGAGGGTCAGGCCGCTCCGAGCGCGCCGGCGCGGGCGGTGCGGAAGGCGCGGTCCGGGTCGCGGTCCGGGTACGACCACGGAGCGGGCGTGGCGTGCTCGCCGATGCGGTGGAAGAGGGCGGCGGCCTCGGCACCGCGGCCCTCGCAGGACTTGGCGTGGGCGAGGAAGTTGAGGTCGACCAGCCGGCGGGGGTGGCCGTCCTGCTCCCACTCCAGCCACCAGTCGAAGGCCGCCTTCATCACGAGCCGGGCGCGCCGGCCGGTCCAGTGGCCGGAGGCGTCCGGGACGGCGGGCTCCAGCCCGGCGGCGGCCAGGACGCGGTAGCGCTCGGCGTGCGCGACGACCGGGAGGACGGCGAGCGGGGAGTCGGCGGGGGCCTGCTCGGCGGCCCAGTTCGCGAAGTCGTACACCTCGTGCAGCGGGTCCGGACCGTCGTCGCCGCGGCGTTCGGCGAGCCGGGCCACCATCAGGTGGTGGGCGTGGTGGTGGTCGGGGTGCCGGCCGCGCACCGCCTCGAAGACGCGTACGACCTCGTCGTCCGTGCCCAGCGAGCGTTCCAGTGCGAGGAGTCCGAGCCAAGGCGTGGGATCGTCCGGGACGAGCGCGGCCGCGTCCCGGCACACCGTCCGGACCCGGTCCGCCTTCTCCTTGCCGCGCAGGGCGCGGTGGACCTGGGCGAAGGCGAGCAGGACCGGGGCGTCGGGCGAGTCTGGTTCGGCGAGCAGCCACTCGCGGGCCCAGGCGGTGCAGTAGGGCTGCTTGGCGAGGACGGACACCCGGTGTCCCCTGCGGTCCCAGTCGTCGCCCGTGTGGAGCAGCAGGGAGCGGGCGGGCTGCCAGCGGCCCTGGGCCAACGCGGCCCGGGCGGTGACGAGTTCGGCGTCGTCGAGGGCTTCGTCGAAGACCTGGGCGGCGCGTCCTCGGCCGCGGCCGAGGGGAGGCGGAGGTGGGGACACCGCGGGAACTTCCTCACGCGACACGGTAGGTCGTCGTAGCCGGTTGCCATGAACTGATCACGCTCAGCAAACCCGCGGCCAAGGCTTGGCGTCAAGCGCCGACAGACCGTTTACACGCGTCAACCCCCGTGTCGGCAGGGGCACTTGTCGGCCATTCTCACGCCGCTCCCCCGCCCGCGCCGGGCGGCTTCCCCGCTCCCCGCCGCCTGAAGGGTCTGTGTCCGGCCGTGCCGCAGGGCGGGGGCGGGCGCGCGGGACCCGCGACGGCACCGGACGGGCGGCGCTGCTTGGATGCAGGCATGAGCGCTGCTGACGAGATCCTCGACGTCGTCGACGAGAACGACCACGTCGTCGGGCAGGCCCGGCGGGGCGACGTGTACGCGCGGGGACTGCGCCACCGCTGCGTGTTCGTGTACGCGCGGGACGCCCGGGACCGCGTCTTCGTCCACCGCCGCACGGCGGTGAAGCTGGTGTTCCCGTCCCTGTACGACATGTTCGTCGGCGGCGTGGTGGGCGCGGGCGAGTCCTACGACGACGCGGCGCTGCGGGAGGCACGGGAGGAGCTGGGGGTGACCCGGCTGCCGCGGCCGGAGCACCTCTTCACGTTCCTCTACGACGACGGCGCCGGCCGGAGCTGGTGGTCGGCGGTGTACGAGGTGCGTTGCGAGGGGCCGGTCGCCCCGCAGGTGGAGGAGGTGGCCTGGCACGGCTTCCTGACGGAGACGGAGCTGGAGCGCCGGCTCGGGGAGTGGGAGTGGGTGCCGGACGGTCTGGCGGCGTACGCGCGGTTGCGGGCCCGGCGGGGGTGACGGAGGCGAGGGGGTGTACGCCGCCGGAGGGACCGGCGGGCGTCCCGCGCGCGTGCCGGTGCGGGCGGGCAGGCGGGCGGACGAGGGGGCCGGTGGCCGCGGGGCTCCCCGGCGGCACGACCCTCCGCAGTCGCGGGGGCCCCGCATACGGCGGGAAGAGGACGGAAGCGCCCGGGGGCCGCCCTCACCGGCCACCGCAGCCGCCCGCCCGATAGGGTTCCCGAGTGATCGAATTCGTGCGGAACGTCCGGCTCTGGTTCGCCCCCGGGGAGGTCCGGCAGGAGGGCGGCACCCCCGACTACCGGTTCTCGCTCGCCAACGAACGCACTTTCCTGGCCTGGCTGCGCACGGCTCTCGCCCTGGTCGGCGGCGGTTTCGCCGTGGACCAGTTCCTGCCCGACCTGCGCTGGGGCTGGCGGGTGGGTCTCGCCCTCGCCCTGCTCGCGGCCGGCGTGCTCTGCTCGCTGCGCGCCGTGAACCACTGGGTGCGCTGCGAGCGGGCCATGCGTCGCGGCGAGGACCTTCCGGTCTCCCGCTTCCCGGTCCTGCTCAGCCTGGTCGTCGCCGTGGTCGCCGTGGTCATGGTCGTCGTGGTCCTCGTCGACTGGGAGGGCTGAGCGTGAGCGCCGACGCCCCCGGCGCCGAACCCGCCGTCCCCGCGCGCGACCCCGGCCTCCAGCCCGAACGCACCCGGCTCGCCTGGCGCCGGACGACCCTGTCGGGCACCGTGGCCGCCGTGCTCGCGGCGAAGGCCGCGCTGCACGGGGGCCCGAGCCCGGCCTCGATCGTCGCCGCCGCCCTGTGCTGCGCGCTCTGGCTGGTCTTCCTGCGCCTCGCCCACGCCCGCATCCGCACCCTCGCCGCAACCGGCCGGCCCCGCGCGCTGACCCCCCGGTACGCCACGGCGGCGACCCTGTGCACGGTCGCGCTCGCGGTGTGCGGCGCCTTCCTCGTCCTCTAGGGCCCCGCGCGGCCGACCACCAGGCCCCTGTCCCGCGCGGCCCACCGTCACGCCCGGCCCGCCTCCCCGTCCACCGTCACCACGGTCTTCCTCCCCATGCGCCATCACCACGGTCCTCCTCCGCGGCCCACCGTCACGTCCGGCCTTCCTCCCCGTCCACCGTCACCACGATCTTCCCCCGCGTGTGCCCCTCCTGGCTGCGCCGGTGCGCGTCCGCCGCCCGTTCCAGCGGGAACGTCTCCGACACGTGCACGGTCACGACCCCCTGCTCCGCCAGCTCGGTCAGCCGCAGCAGGTCGTCCGCGTCGGGGCGCACGAAGCAGTACCGCCCGCCGTAGCCGACGACGTCCGCGTCGGCGATCGACACCAGCCGGCCCCCGGGGGCCAGCAGGTTCGCCGAGACCGTCAGCGTCTCGCCGCCGACCGTGTCGAACACCGCGTCCACGCCCTCGGGCGCCAGTCCCCGCACCCGCTCGGCCAGTCCCTCCCCGTACGCCACCGGCTCCCCGCCCAGCGCCCGCACGAAGTCGTGGTGGTGCTCGCCGGCCGTACCGACCACCCGCGCCCCCAGATGCCGCCCCAGCTGGACGGCGATCGAGCCCACCCCGCCCGCGGCGGCGTGCACCAGGACGGTCTCACCCCGTTGCACCCGCAGCGCCTTCAGCAGCACCTGGTACGCGGTCAGCCCGGTCAGCGGCAGGCCGGCCGCCTCCTCGTGGGTGAGGTTGCGCGGCTTGCGCGCGAGGGTGCGCACGGGCGCCGCCACGTACTCGGCGAAGGTCCCGCGGGAGAGGAAGTCCTCACGGACGTAGCCGATGACCTCGTCCCCGGCCGCGAACTCCGTGACGGACGCCCCGGGCCGCACGACGACTCCCGAGAGGTCCCACCCGGGGACCACCGGGAAGACGGGCTGGAGCAGCGCGTCGAGGTGGCCGTCCCGGCACTTCCAGTCGACGGGGTTGACGGCGGCGGCCCGCACCTTCACCAGAACCGAGTCGGGCCCGACCCGCGGATCGCGGACCTCGCCGTACTCCAGCACCTCGGGGCCGCCGTACCGTGCGTAACTGATCGCCTTCATGGCTCCGACCCTCCGGGGTACCCGGGCGCCACGCAAGCCGAATGTCCGCATATACGCCGTTGAGGTGAGCGCCATGACCACTCTCCACCAGGAACACACGGCCCACGACCACGCCCACGGCCCCGCCTGCGGGCACGCCGAGGTGCCGCACGGCGACCACGTCGACTACGCGCACGACGGACACCTGCACCGCGCGCACGGCGGCCACTGGGACGAGTGCGAGCCCTCCGGGCACACCGCGC
Organism: Streptomyces sp. JK94; assembly: GCF_053613315.1. Taxonomy (NCBI): domain Bacteria; kingdom Bacillati; phylum Actinomycetota; class Actinomycetes; order Kitasatosporales; family Streptomycetaceae; genus Streptomyces; species Streptomyces sp. JK94. The sequence continues at coordinate 32,441 of NZ_JBSICH010000034.1, forward strand.
ACGAGAGTCACGAGCACCGCCACGACGAGAACTGCGGGCACGCGCGCGTGCGCCACGGCGACCACGTCGACTACCTCCACGACGGCCACCGGCACGCCGCGCACGACGGCCACTGGGACGACCACTGACCGACGGTCCGCCGCTCGCTCCGGCCCGGCCCCCGGGCACCGCCGACGGCTCCCGGCACCCCCGTGCCGGGAGCCGTCGGCCCGTCGTGGCGCCGATCACGTCCGGTTCGCCCACTGGACGGCATACCGACTGGTCGGCATCATGACTCGGGTACTGTTCGCCTGCCCGTAGGAGCGATGATGAGCCCCGACCACCCGCCCGGACTCGATCTCGACCGGTTGCGCGGCCTGCTCGACCGCGAGCGGCCCGGACTGGTGACCGGCCCGCTGTCCGGCCGGCTGATCGAGGGCGGACGGTCGAACCTCACCTACGCGGTCTCGGACGGCACCGCGCGCTGGGTCGTACGACGCCCCCCGCTCGGCCACGTCCTGGCCACCGCGCACGACATGAAGCGCGAGCACCGCGTCATCAGCGCCCTGCACCCGACGAGGGTGCCGGTACCGGGCACCGTCCTCCTCTGCGAGGACGAGGAGGTCCTCGGGGCGCCCTTCTACGTCATGGAGTTCGTCGAGGGCACCCCGTACCGCACCGCCGGCCAGCTCGCCCCGCTCGGCCCCGAGCGCACCCGCTCCGCCGTGCTCAACCTGGTCGACACGCTCGTCGAACTGCACGCGGTGGACCCCGCCGAGGCGGGTCTCGCGGACTTCGGCCGCCCCGAGGGCTTCCTGGACCGGCAGCTGCGGCGCTGGGCCAAGCAACTGGACGCCTCCCGCAACCGCGACCTGGCCGGCATCGACGAACTGCACGCCACGCTCGGCCGGGAGCTGCCCCGCTCCCCGGCCCCGGCGGTCGTGCACGGCGACTACCGCCTCGACAACGTGCTGATCGGCGACGGCGACGAGATCAAGGCGGTCCTCGACTGGGAGATGTCCACGCTCGGCGACCCGCTCACCGACCTCGGCCTGCTGGTGATGTACAGCAGGCCGCTCGGCATGCCCGACTCCCCCGTCTCCACCACCGCCCAGGCCCCCGGCCACCCCGCGCCGTCCGAGCTGATCGAGCGGTACGCCGCGCGCTCGGGGCGCGACGTGTCCGGCGTCGCCTGGTACACGGCGTTCGCCTGGTTCAAGCTCGCCGTGATCCTGGAGGGCATCCACTACCGCTACACGCTGGGCCAGACGGTCGGCCGCGGTTTCGACCGCATCGGCGATCTCGTCCCCGTCTTCATCGAGCACGGCCTGACCACCCTCCAGGAGGACTGACCCGCCATGGACTTCGCGTTCGACGCACGCACCGAGGAACTCCGCGCCAGGCTGCTCGCCTTCATGGACGAGCACGTCCATCCGGCCGAGCAGGTCGCCCACGAGCAGCGCGCCCGCCTCGCCTCGCCGTGGGACACCCCGCAGGTCGTCGAGGACCTCAAGGCCGAGGCCCGCCGCCAGGGCCTGTGGAACCTCTTCCTGCCCGACGCCGAGCACGGCGCCGGCCTCACCAACCTCCAGTACGCGCCGCTCGCCGAGATCACCGGCCGCAGTCCGCAGCTGGCGCCGACGGCGACGAACTGCGCGGCGCCGGACACCGGGAACATGGAGGTGCTGGCCCAGTTCGCCGACGAGGCGCAGAAGAAGCAGTGGCTCCAGCCGCTGCTCGCCGGTGAGATCCGCTCGGCGTTCGCGATGACCGAGCCGGACGTGGCCTCCTCGGACGCCACCAACATCACCACGCACATCGAGCGCGACGGCGACGAGTACGTCGTCACGGGCCGCAAGTGGTACATCTCCGGGGCGATGAACCCGGACTGCCGGATCTTCATCGTGATGGGCAAGACCGACCCGGCCGGCGAGGACATCCGCCGCCAGCAGTCGATGGTGCTGGTCCCGCGCGACACGCCCGGCGTCACCGTCGACCGGGCCATGCAGGTCTTCGGTTACGAGGACCACTCCCACGGCGGCCACGCCGAAGTGACCTTCGACCACGCGCGCGTGCCGGTGTCGAACCTGATCGGCGAGGAGGGCGGCGGGTTCGCCATCGCCCAGGCCCGCCTGGGTCCGGGCCGCATCCACCACTGCATGCGGCTGATCGGCATGGCCGAGCGGGCGATCGAGCTGATGTGCCGTCGGGCGGTGGACCGGACCGCCTTCGGCAAGGCGCTGGCCCAGCAGGGCGTCGTGCACAACTGGATCGCGGACGCGCGGGTCACCGTGGAGCAGCTGCGGCTCCTGGTGCTGAAGACCGCCTGGCTGATGGACACCGTCGGCAACCGGGGCGCCCACACCGAGATCCAGGCCATCAAGATCGCCACGCCCCGCGCGGTGGTCGACATCATCGACCGGGCCATCCAGCTGCACGGCGCGGGCGGCGTGAGCCAGGACTTCCCGCTGGCCGAACTGTATGCCGGAGCCCGGACCCTGATGATCGCCGACGGCCCGGACGAGGTGCACCAGCGCTCGCTGGCGCGCCGGGAGATCAAGAAGTACCTCTGAGACGCGACGACGCCCCCGGGGAGCCGGGGGCGTCACCTCACGGGCGCAGTGCCCGCAGCAGCAGGTCGGCCAGGTGGTCGGCCACTTCCTGCGGGCCGAGCGGCCCGTCGGGGCGGTACCAGGTGGACAGGTGGTGGACGGAGCCGAAGTGGTAGTCCACCACGAGGTCCGCCGGGGCCTCCTTGGTGAAGACGCCGGCCCGCTGGCCCTCCTCGATCAGGGCGCGGAAGCGTTCGTGGTAGCGCCGGCGCTCCGCGCGTACCTGCCTGTTCTTCTCCGGGCTCAGCTGGTGCATGGAGCGGAAGAAGATCGACGCGTCGTCGAGGTTGTCGATGGTCGTGACGACGACGTCGGCCGCCGCGTCCCGCACCCGCTTCTCGACCGGCTCGTCGGACCCCGCGAAGGCGTCCAGGCGTTCCTGCTGGAGGCGCAGGACGCGCGCGTACACCTCGTGCAGCAGGTCGTCCTTGGAGCCGAAGTAGTGGTACAGCGCGCCCTTGGTGACGCCGGCCGCCTCCACGATCTCCTGTACCGAGGTGCGGTCGTAGCCCTGCTCTGCGAAGAGCCGGGTGGCGGCGGCCAGGAGCCGCTGCGGCACCGGAGTGCCGTCCCCGTCCGTGGTCCTGGGCACTGCCGTCACCTGCCTTTCCGTTTTCAGTGTCCGTTCACCGTTCGTCCTGATGCGCGCGGGAACGCAGTTCCCGACGAAGGATCTTGCCACTCGCCGTCTTCGGCAGCTCGGGCAGGATCTCCACCTGGCGCGGATACTTGTAGGCGGCCAGTTTCTCCGCGCAGTACGCGGCGAGCGCGTCCGGGTCCGCCTCGGCGCCCGGACGGAGGCTGATGTACGCCTTGACGGTCTCCCCTCGGTACCCGTCGGGCACGCCGAAGACGGCGGCCTCGCGCACCGCCGGGTGGGTGTAGAGCACATCCTCCACCTCGCGCGGCCAGACCTTGAAGCCGGAGGCGTTGATCATGTCCTTCTTGCGGTCGACGACGTAGAGCCACCCCTGGGCGTCCATGAAGCCGATGTCACCGGTGCGCAGCTCGCCGCCGGGGAAGGTCTCGGCGGTGGCGTCGGGGCGGCGCCAGTAGCCGGGTACGACCTGCGGGCCGCTCACGACGATCTCGCCGTGCTCCCCGAAGGGCACCTCCGCGCCCTGCTCGTCGACGATCCGGACGACGCTCTCGGGGCCGGGCACGCCGACGGCGAGGGTCCCGGAGACCGGGTCGACGGGCGCCTCCAGGTGGGGCGGGACGGAGGCGCAGGGGGCCGTGCACTCGGTCAGCCCGTAGCCGTTGCGGATGTACGGTCCGAAGCCGGCCCGGAACTTCTCCACCAGGGCGGGGGGCAGCGGGGCGCCGCCGGAGGAGATGTTCGTGAAGGACGCGAAGTGCGCGCGGGTGACGGCCGGATGGGCTGCCAGCGCCATGAAGGCGGTGGAGGGGCCGACCGTGTAGTGCGGCCGGTGCTCCGCGAACGCGTCCAGCACGACGCCCGCCTCGAAGCGGTACGCCAGGACGAGGGTGCCCACACTGTTCAGGCAGGCACCGAACTCGCAGACCATGCCGGTGATGTGGAACAGCGGCGCCAGCGCGAAGTAGACGGGCGCCTCGGGCAGGCCGAGCCCGGTGCGCTGCCGCTCGGCGTTGTACATGATGTTGCGGTGCGTGTTGGTGGCGCCCTTGGGCGTGCCGCTGGTGCCCGAGGTGTAGCTGATGAGCGCGGTGCCGTCGGGGCCCGGGTCGCGGTCCTCGGGCGCCCTGTGGCCGGCGCGGGCCGCCTCCACGAGGTCGTCGGCGTCGGCGGCCGGGGGCAGCCGCTCGAACGCCAGCACGCGCGCGTCCCGGCGGCTCTGGAAGTCCAGCTCGCAGCCGGTGAGCACGATCCGCACCGGCGAGTCGGCGGCCGTCTCGCGCAGGTACGACTCCCAGGCCCGGTCGGAGCAGACCAGGGCGGCCACCTCGCCGTCCCGCAGGACGTGCCCGACCTCGCCCGCCTTGTACATGGGGTTGACGGGCACGACCACCGCGCCGGCCTTCCAGGCGCCCAGCACGGCGAGCACGAAGTGCGGCGAGTTCTGCAGCAGGACCGCCACCCGGTCGCCGTGCTCCAGGCCCCGGGCGGCGAGGTGCCCGGCGACGGAGTCGCTCAGCTCGTCCACCTCGCGGTAGGTGAGGCGGCCGTCGAAGTAGGCGAGGAAGGCCCGGTCGGGGGCCTCGGCGGCGGCCCGGCGCAGGGAGTGCACCAGGGAGGGCTCCGGGGCGAGCGGCGCCTTCTGGACGTCGGTCAGCAGGTCCAGCCAGGGCTTGGCCGCGTAGCGGGAGCCGGTCACCGGGCCGTCGCCTCCTCCCACTGCCGCTGGAGCCGGTTCATGCCGTGCAGCCAGCGGTCCGGCTCGGTGGCGCGGGCCTGGTAGTACTCGGCGACCTCGGGGTGCGGGAGGACCAGGAACCGGTCCTCCTCGATGCCCCGGAAGAGGGCGGTCGCCACGTCCTCGGGGTCGATGGCGGTCGGCGCGAGCACCAGGTCGCCCGCGCTGCCGCTCGCGGTGAGCATGTCGGTGCGCACGCCCTGCGGGCAGATGGCGTGGACCTTGATCCCGCGGTGGCGGTAGGTCAGGGACAGCCACTCGGCGAAGGCGTAGGCGCCGTGCTTGGTGACGCTGTAGGGCGCGGCGCCGATCATGGTGAGCAGTCCGGCGGCCGAGACGGTGGAGACGAACCGGCCGCTGCCGCGCTCCAGCCAGTCGGGGATCAGCTCGTGGGCCGCCCGCACGTGCGCCATGACGTTGACGTCCCAGGCGAGTGCCCAGACGGCCTCGTCGGCCGCCTCCGTGCCTCCGGAGCCGACGCCCGCGTTGGCGCAGTACACGTCCACCCTGCCGTCCAGCGCCTCACGGGCCTCGGCGACGACCGCCGAGGCGTCGCCCGGGAGCGCGATGCCGCCGATCTCGTCGGCGACGGCCTTAGCCCGGCCGGCGTCCAGGTCGTTGACGACGACCCGGGCCCCCTCGGCCGCGAAGCGGCGGGCCAGCGCGGCACCGATGCCGCCTCCCGCCCCGGTGACCACGACTCCGGCATCCTGCACGGCTTCCACCATCGGTCTCCTTCGACACGGCTCGGGCTCTGCTGGCTCCCCGTTGCTGCGTCAGACTAACCAGTCGGTATGTACGGCGGAAGGGGCGAACCGCGGTTCGCCTCGTTCCGCGCGGACGGGGACGCGGGTTAGCGTGCGTGCGCATGACACCCGCCGCGATCACGGAGGTCACCGCATGACGCTGTCCAGACGGTCCCTGCTCGCCACCACGGCCGCGGTGGCGGCCACCACAACGGCCTCCGCGGCCGGCACGGCGCAGGCGGCCCCCGACGGTCACGGCGGCCGCCGGCTGCGCACCGGCTTCGAACGCCTCGCCGACGACGGCTACGCCCTGCTGGACGGGCAGCGGGTCGGCGTCGTCACCAACCCGACCGGCGTCACCCGGGACGTGCGCCACGTGGTCGACGTCATGCACGCCGACGACCGGGTGGACCTGACGGCCGTCTTCGGTCCCGAGCACGGCTTCCGCGGCACCGCGCAGGCGGGCGGTTCCGAGGGCCGGTACGACGACCCCGCGACCGGGCTGCCGGTCTACGACACGTACCAGAAGAGCGGGCAGCCCCTGGCCGACGTCTTCACGGCGTCCGGCGTGGACACCGTCGTCTTCGACATCCAGGACGTCGGCGCGCGCTTCTACACGTACATCTGGACGCTGTTCGACTGCATGGAGGCGGCGCGGCTCGCGGGCAGGCGGTTCGTCGTCCTGGACCGGCCCAACCCGGTGACCGGGCGGGCGGCCCTCGGGCCGGTCCTGCACGAGGAGTTCGCCTCCTTCGTCGGCCGGCGGCCGATCGCGCAGGCGCACGGCATGACGGTCGCCGAGCTGGCGCGGCTGTTCAACGGCGAGTTCCTGGCGTCGCCGGTGCCGCTGGAGACGGTGCGGATGTCGGGCTGGAAGCGCTCGGAGTTCTACGACGCCTCCGGGCTGCCCTGGGTGCCGCCGAGCCCCAACATGCCGACGCCGGAGTGCGCGCTGGTGTACGCGGGGACGTGCCTGTTCGAGGGCACGAACCTGTCCGAGGGGCGCGGCACCACCCGCCCCTTCGAACTGCTCGGGGCCGAGGGCGTCGACGGGAGCTGGGCCGCCGCCGCGAACGGGCTCGGCCTGCCGGGTGTGCGCTTCAGGGAGGCGTACTTCACGCCCACCTTCTCCAAGTTCCAGGGGAGGACCGTCGGGGGTGTGCAGATCCACGTGCACGACCGGGCCGCCCTCGACCCGGTGCGCATGGGGATCGCCCTTCTGGTGACCGCGAAGCGGACCTGGGAGGGTTTCGCCTGGCGGCCGGACCACTGGATCGACAGGCTCACCGGCTCCACGCAGGTCCGGACGATGATCGACGCGGGCGCGGACACCGACGAGGTGGTGGGCGGCTGGGAGCGGGAACTGGCGGCGTTCCGGAGGAAGCGCCGCCAGTACCTCCTTTACGGGTGAGTCCGCGCCGCCCGTGCCTCCGCTACGGGTGAGGCCGCGCCCGGCCCGTCACCGGTGCGACGTGAACTCCACGACCTGCTGGTAGGTCGGCCGGTTCTGCCAGCCGATCCCGCCGTGCCGGATGCCGCCGAGGGTGCGGTGGATCACGGAGTCGGCGCACCACTGGTCGCCCGCCGCGCAGTTCTCGTCACCGGGATAGACCTGGGCGGACGTCCGGCCCGCCGCCTCCCCCAGGGTGGCCAGCAGGGTGTCCCGGCAGGCGGCGAGGTCGCCGCCCCCGCAGTACGCGCGGGCCAGGGGGCCCTTGACGGGCTCACCGAGCACGGCCCGGACGTCCTTGTCGACGTAGCTCCACCAGCCGTACTGGAAGGCGCTGCCGGCGTGCGCGCCGGTCGGTCCGTGGGCGGCGGACGGGGACTCGTCGACGGGGAGGTTGCGGGTGAAGGCGGTGTACAGGCCGCTGCCCAGGCCGGGTTCGAACATGGCCTTCACCAGCAGCGGCCACCAGGCGTCCAGCGTACGGATCGCGTCGGCGTGGGCGTACTTCTTCGAGCCGGCCGACGTCTCCGTGCGCAGGCCGCCCGCCGCCCGCCACGCCTTGAGCCGGTCCACGGCGGTCTTCACCGCGGGCTCGGCGACCGGCGCGGAGTCGATCACCTTCAGCAGGTCCGGCAGTACGCCCTCGGCCCGCAGGTCGGCGAGGCCCGCCTCCGCCATGGCCCTCACCAGCGCGGCCCGGGTGACGCCGCCCCCGGCGACCAGGTCCTTCACGCGGTCGTCGAGCAGGTTGCCGCGGTGGACCGAGCCGTTGCCCCAGGGGGCGGTGGTGTAGTCCCTGGCCTGTTTGTTGTTCCAGGACACGTAGTAGTCCTGGTCGACCGACCGGGGGTGGGCCGACGCGGGCGTGTAGCGGGCGGTGTTGGCGGCCGGGTCCCAGTCCGCCCACTCGTACGGCGGGCGCGCCCAGACCGGGAAGTCGGCGTCGACGCCTTCCGCCCGTACCGGGTTGTCGCCGCTGTTGTAGTACGCGGTGCGCTCGGAGTCGGCGTAGAACCAGTTGAAGGTGTAGTTGATGTGCTGGACGGCGCTCTGGAAACGCTCCGGGCCGTTCAGGTAGTCCGGGTCGTTGAGCATCTGGAAGCCGATGATCGAGTCGGCCTCGTGCAGGTACGAGGACCGCAGCGTGGTGTAGGCGACCTTCTTCCCGCCGACCGTGGCGCGGTACTCGACCGGGCCGTACTCCGTGCGCCAGACCCGCATCGTGTAGGAGCCGGCCGCGGTGGAGTCGGCGACGGTCGGTTTCCAGGCGTTCCTGCGCTCGATCTTCTCCATCGGCGTGCAGGTGCCGCGGTGGAGGTAGTGGTAGTCGTCCCGGCACAGCTCGACGGCGTAGGTGTCGATGATGTCCTGGCCGGAGGTGGTCGCGCTCCACGCGTAGTCCTGGCCGCGGCCGAGTTCGACGTACATGCTCAGGCCCGCGAAGGAGGCGCCGCGGGCGCTGATGCCGGGGCCCTGGATCTCCTGGAGCATGAGGAGCTGGGGGGCGAAGTAGCCGGTCTGCGGGCCGAAGACGGCGACCGGGTGGCCGCTCGCGGTGTGCTCGCCGCTGACCACGAGGGCGTTGGACATGCCGCGCCGGGCCGAGGAGACGGCCGCGTCCGCCGCCGTGGCGGAGGCGCCGGTCGCGCCCGGGCCGGCCGCGCCGCCCGTGCGGTCGTGCACCAGCGGCTCGGCCGTGACCGAACCGGCGTCGGGCAGGGCGCGGCCCTGCGGGTCGTCGGGCCTGGGCAGGTACGGGAAGCTGCCGGTCTGCTGGGTGAGGACCGCCTCGGGGTCGTTGCGCTGCCGGAAGGACTCCCAGACCTTCGTCCCCTCGGCGACGCCGTGTTTCTCCTGGGCGGCGAGCAGCGAGAGGGCGTTGGCGACCTCGCCGCCGCCTCCCGCGCCGAAGAGGGAGCCGATGACGGAGGCCAGGGCGATCAGGTCGGTGCGCTGGAAGCGCTCGATGGTGCCCGCGTTGGTGAGGGCGTCCTTGTGGCCGGTCAGGACGTACTCGCCGGGGAAGTAGCGGCCCTTGTCGGAGGCGTCGATGTAGGCGTTGATGCCGGCGACGTAGGCGTCCACGTCGGCCAGGGCCAGCTCGCCGCGCTCACCGGCCTTGGCGGCGGCGCCGAGGATCTGCGCCTCGAGGTCGGCCTCGGTGTACGGGGCGCTGCGCCAGAACTGCTGCTCCAGGCCCTGGTTGGCGGGGGCACCGCCGGCGAAGGGGGTCAACTGGCCGCGTCCGACGTGCCGGAAGAGGTCCATCAGCCACAGCCGGTCCTGGGCCGCCGCGTAGCCGGCGCCGAACTCGGTGCCGTAGCGGGTGGTGCCGGTGATGTGCGGCACGCCCGTCTTCTTGTCGCGGACGATGGTCACGTCGTCGCGTCCGGCGGGGCGGACGGTCGAGGCGACCTGGCCGGCGGGGACACCGAACGAGGCGTCGTTGAAGAAGTCGTTGATCTTGTCGTTGGTGAGGCCGGAGTAGCCGGTGGCGAGGTTCGCGTAGGGCCCGAGCTGGTCCTCGGCGTGGGCGGGCCGGGTGCCGAAGGCCTGGTTGAGGAGGATCTGGGCGAGGGTGGCGTTGCCGTTCTGACCGGGCGGCAGGATGTCGGAGCACTGGCCGCCGCAGTGGTCGTCCGCCGCCGCGGCGGTCGTCGCGGCGGTCGTTCCGGTGGCCGGTTTCGGGGTGTTGTCCGGGCCGGGGCCCGTTCCGGCGGCCATCGCGGGGGAAAGCGGGGACAAAAGACCGGCGACGAGGGCGCATACGGAAGCGCCCTTCAGGAACCCGTGGAAGCCGCGGGGAGTTCTCAGTCTGTCGAGGGCGTTGCGTGGGGTGCGCCGTGGCATGGCAGCTCCTCCCGACGGGGATGGGCCGGACGTTACCGCCGGTATCCCCGCACAGGAAGATGAACATGCGTCACGTTTCGGAGTGGGTGGATCGGCTTATGAGGGGCATCGGAAAACGGATGGAGCCGAATCGCCTGTCGATACGTCTATTCGGCGACGTCCGTACGACGACGCCGAAGTGACCGAAGTACAGGTGCAGGTGTGACGGAGGTGCAGGGCGATGGCCGGTTTCCGAAGTCTGGCGAGACAGGTCCGCGATCCACGGTGCGACCTGGCGCTACGGCGCTATTCGCTGCGCAAGTGCCTTGAACGGTTCGCCCCGTACGGGCACCGGGCGACCTGGGACCATCTGTGTTCCAGGGCCGGGTTCGGCCCCGAGGACCGCTCTCCCGACCCGGCGCGGCTCGTGGCCGCACTGGAGGAGCTGGAGGCGGCGCGTTCGGTGTGGCTGGCCTACGAGGTCGAGTTCGCCGAGCGGCGCAGGAAGGAGAAGCACGACGGGCTGCGCAGGCCGGGCAGCGTGGACGACTGGCACCGGATGACCTGGGGCGGTTTCGGGGTCGCCTGGTGCGACGACCCCCGCGTCCATCCCGACGGGCCACTGGCGGAGGTGCTGCGGAACCTGATCTCCGCGCTGGAACGCGCGCCCGGGTCCGTGTGCCCGGTGTGCGACGGGGAGCGCCTCGTCTGGAAGTACGACCTGGACCACGACCCCTCGACGGGACCCGTCTGCACGGACTGCGGAATCCTCGTCCCGCGGCCCGTCCTCACTCCCGACGCACTGGCGGACGCCCGGCGGGGCCGGCTGCTGATGTCGGCCTAGCCGCCCGGGGGTGTGCGCAGGGGATGCCGCACCCCCGGCGGCCCGTACGGGACGGCGGCCGGCGCGCGTCGTCGGAGGGGTCCGGCACCATGGGGTGATGGTGCAGGTCTGTGCGAACGGTACGCGTACGAGCGCCGACGGGGCGGTGGTGCCGCTGTCGCCGGAGGCGATCGCGGGCTCCGTGGCCGAGGCGGTCGCCGCCGGGGCCACGGACGTCCACGTCCACCCCAAGAGCCCGTGCGGCCGGGACTCGTTGTCGCCGCGGATGCTGGCGGTCACGCTCGACGCGATACGGGCACGGCTGCCGGCACCGGTGCCGGTGGGCGTCACGACGGGCGCGTGGACCGAGCCCGACCCCGCCGCCCGGGCCGCGCGGGTGCGGAGTTGGACGGTCCTGCCCGACCACGCCTCGGTCAACTGGCACGAGCCGGGCGCCGAGCAGGTCGCCGCCGCGCTGATCGAGCGCGGGGTGGGCGTGGAGGCCGGCCTCTGGTCCGGCACGGACGGTGCGGCGCTGTACCTGCGCTCACCGCTCGCCCCGAAGGTGCTGCGCGTCCTGGCGGAGGTCACGGACACCGGCCCGGCGTCCGCGGAGGACTCCGCGCGCGAGCTGCTGACGGAGCTGGGCACGGCCCACGGCCGCCCCGTCCTGCTGCACGGCGAGGAGGCCGGCGCCTGGCCGGTCCTGCGCCTGGCCGGCCGTCTGGGCCTGCCGGCCCGCATCGGCCTGGAGGACACCCTGCACCTGCCGGACGGCCGCCGGGCCGCCTCGAACGCCGAGCTGGTCACCGCGGGACTGACGGAGTGGACGTCGGCGCGGCGGCACGGGCCCGGCTGAAGACGCGCCTTCCCGGCCACGGGCCCGGCGACCGCCCCTCCGCCGGTCCGGAGGGGCGGCGCGCGGCCTGCCGCGGAGCGTCCCGTGGGCGTGGCCGGTCCGCTCACGGTCCGTCAGTCGCAGCACTCCGCCCGCGGCGCACGGCCGCGGCTCGCCCGCTCGCCCGCGGCGGCGGACTCCCGGCGCTCCACCAACAGGCGCGAGCCCGTGAGGCGTTGGCCGAAGACGTCATCGGGGTTGGACAGGACGCAGGTCTCCAGGGACAGGCAGCCGCAGCCGATGCAGTCGGTGAGGTGGTCGCGCAGCCGGTTCAACTGCATGATCCGCTCGTCCAGTTCGGAACGCCAGGAGGCGGAGAGCCGGGACCAGTCCTCCTCGGTGGGCGTGCGCCCCTCCGGCAGTTCCGCGAGCGCCTCGCGGATCGTGGCGAGCGGGATGCCGACGCGCTGCGCCGCACGCACGAAGGCGACCCGGCGCAGCGTGTCACGGCTGAAGCGGCGCTGGTTGCCCGAGGTGCGGCGACTGCTGATCAGGCCCTTGGACTCGTAGAAGTGCAGGGCGGAGACGGCGGCGCCGCTGCGCGCGGCGAGCTGGCCGACCGTGAGCTCGTGGATCTTCTCGGGAATCTGAGGCACTCCTCGAACCCTACCGACCCCGTCACCCCTCCGGTCCGTTGACATGGGCTGCGCGGGCGACCATGCTAAGCAGTCGCTTAGAGTCGCGTGCACAGGTCGAGCGAGCAGGGAGGCCGGGACATGGCAGAGCCGAGGATCTTCACATCCACCGACGAGGTGAAGGCGGCGGTCGGCGAGCAGCTGGGGTACACCGACTGGCTGGACGTCGACCAGAAGCGGATCGACCTGTTCGCCGAGGCGACCGGCGATCACCAGTGGATCCACGTGGACCCGGAGAAGGCCGCCGCGGGCCCGTTCGGCACCACCATCGCGCACGGCTATCTGACCCTGTCGCTGCTCCCGCTCTTCGGGCCGCAGCTCATCCGGGTCGAGGGCGTGAAGATGGGCGTCAACTACGGCACGAACAAGGTCCGCTTCCCCTCCCCCGTCCCCGTCGGCTCGCGGCTGCGCGCCACGGCGACGATCACCGGCGTCGAGGACGTCGCCGGGGGCATCCAGGTGACCGTCGCCTTCACCGTGGAACGCGAGGGCGGCGACAAGCCCGTCTGCGTCGCCGAGTCCGTCTCGCGCTACTACGTCTGAGCGGCGCCGGACGGTTCGGCACCCACCATCCGCAGCACGAGGTCGGCGTAGAGCGCGCCGACCTCGTCGGGCGTGCGGGGGCCGTCCACGTTGAACCAGCGGGCCACGTCGATGCAGAGCGACAGCACGGCCAGCGTCGTGCCCTTGACGTCCGGCACGTCGAACTCGCCGGACGCCACGCCGTCGTCGATGATGCCGCGCACCGCGGCGTCGCACTGCCGCCGCAGCGTGAGGATCTCGTCGCGGGCCTCGGGGCCGAGCGCGTCCAGCTCGTACTGCACCACCCGCGCGGTCGTGCGCCGCCCGGCGTGCCAGCGGACGAAGGAGCCCACGGCGTCGGCGAGCCGCTCGGCCGCGCTGCCCTCACGCCGGGCCGCGGTGCGGAGGATGGCGACCGCCCGGTCGTGGCCGATCCGGCTGATGCGGTGGAGCAGCTCCTCCTTGGTCTTGTAGTGGATGTAGAGGGCGGCCGGACTCATGCCGGCGCGCCCGGCGATGTCGCGGGTCGTGGTCGCGTGGTACCCGCGCTCGGCGAAGGCCTCCACCGCGGCGACCAGGAGCCGCCGGGCCGCGTCCGGGGTGACCTCTGCCCACGGCTCGGTGTCGCCGCCCGTCTTCTCGGCCGCCGTACTCATCGCTTGTTCGCCCCTCTCGGTGACAGGAGCACCACCATACCGCCGAAGCTGAGCGGTCGCTTAGGGGCGGCGCCCCGGCGGGCGCGTCAGCCCAGCTTCTCGAAGGGGTCGTGTTCGGCGAGGAGCTTCTCCAGCCGGGCCTGGTCGACACGGCTCACGATCTGCCCCGCCTCCTGCCGGTCACGAATGATCTTGGCCAGGGTGAAGGCCGAGGTGACCAGGTACAGGACGGCGATGGCGAGGAAGGCCCGCACCCAGGCGTCGGCCTGGAGGTGGTAGATGCCGATGGCGGTGGCGGCCATGGCGACCGCGAACGAGACGACGGCCTGCCCGTAGAAGGCGGCGGTGCTCTGCTGCTTGACCGGTGTGTCACTCATGAGGACAAGCGTCGGCGGATGTGGCGGGTGCCACATCCGCCGGAGTACTCAGTTCTCGTACTCAGAGGGGTGCGCGGGACTCAGAAGGCCGACACCCCGGTCAGCGCCCGCCCGATGACCAGCTTCTGGATCTGGCTGGTGCCCTCGTAGAGGGTCATCACGCGGGCGTCGCGCAGCAGCTTCCCGGCCGGGTACTCGTCGATGTAGCCGTAGCCGCCGAAGACCTGCAGGGCGTTGTTCGCGGCGCGGACGGCGGCCTCCGAGGCGAAGAGCTTGGCCTTGGAGGACTCCACCGTGAAGGGCAGGCCGCGGTCGATCAGGTCGGCGACCCGCCAGGTCAGCAGCCGGGCCGCGTCGACGTCGAGGGCGATGTCGCTGATCAGCTCCTGCACCAGCTGGTGGTGGGCGATGGTCTTCCCGAACTGCTCGCGCTCCCCCGCGTACCGCACGGCCGCGTCCAGGGCCGCCTGGGCGATGCCGACGCAGCCCGCCGCGACCGACATCCGCCCCTTGGCCAGGGCCGACATGGCGACCGAGAAACCCTTGCCCTCGGGGGCGAGCAGGGCGGAGGCGGGGACGCGGACGTCCTCCAGGACCAGTTCGGCGGTGGCCTGTCCGCGCAGGCCGAGCTTGCCGTGGAGGGTGCGGCGGGTCAGGCCGGGCGTGTCGGTGGGCACCAGGAAGGCGGAGACGCCCTTGTGGCCGGGGGCGTCCGTGGAGCGGGCGAAGAGCAGCACCACGTCGGCCCAGGTGCCGTTGGTGATGAACATCTTGGTGCCGTTGACGACGAAGTCGTCGCCGTCGCGGACCGCGCGGGTGGACAGGTTCCCGGCGTCCGAACCCGTGCCGGGCTCGGTCAGGCCGAAGCAGCCGACGTACTCCCCGGAGGTGAGGCCCGGCAGCCAGCGCCGCTTCTGCTCCTCGTCGCCCCAGGCGGCGACGGTCTTGGCGACCAGCCCCAGGGAGACCGAGACGATGCCGCGCACCGAGCTGTCGCCGCGGCCCAGCTCCTCCGTCACCAGGCAGTAGGCGAGGTGGTCGCCGCCGGAGCCGCCGTACTCCTCGTCGATCGTGAGCCCGAGGAAGCCGACCTCGCCGAGCTTCTTCACGATCCCCCGGTCGACTTCCTCGGCGCGGTCCCAGGCGACGGCGTTGGGGGCGATCTCACGCTCCACGAAGTCCCGGGCGAGCTGCCGTACGGCGTTCTGCTCCTCGCTGAGCTCCAGGTTCATGCCGAGTCACCCCACAGAAAAGGAATCTTGAAATCCGTACATTTAAATTAGCACTGCTAGTTTCCGTCCGCAGCCCTACTATGTGCGCCATGGCCCGACCGCGCAAGCCCCTGCTCAGCACCGACCGGATCGTCGAGGCGGCCCGCGCTCTGGTGGACGCGGAGGGCCTCACGGCCGTCTCCACCCGCCGGCTCGCGGCGGAGCTGGGGGTCAGCGGGCCCTCGCTCTACAACCACTTCCGCACCAAGGACGAGATCCTGGAGGCGGTCGCGGACTCGGTGAGCGCACAGGTCGACCTGTCGATGTTCGAGGACGGCCGGGGCTGGCGGACCGCGCTGCACGACTGGGCCGTCTCCTACCGGGCGGCCCTGCGCGACCACCCGAACATCGTCCCGGTACTCGCCCACGGCCCCGGCCGCCGCCCGGCCGCGCTGCACCTCGCGGACGCCGTCTACGGCGCGATGGTCGAGGCGGGCTGGCCGCCGGCCCAGGCCACGTCCATCGGCGCGCTGATGCGCTACTTCGTCATGGGTTCCGCGCTGGGCTCGTTCGCCGGCGGTTTCCCGGACGACGCCGGCGCCTACGACCCGTCCGACTACCCGCACCTCCAGCAGGCCCACCGGCTCGCCGAGCACCAGGAGAAGATCGACGAGCGGGCGTTCGAGACCGGCCTCGCGGCTCTGCTGGACGGGCTGGCGCAGCAGTACGAGGGGCTCACGCGGGACGGCTAGGGACGCCCAGGGCGAGCAGGGCGGTGTCGTCGTCGACACCGTCGCCGAGCTTCTCCAGCAGTGCGGCCACGGCGGCGATCACGTCGCCGGGCGCCGTCGACGCCTGGCGGGCGGCGAAGTCCCGCAGCCGTTCCTCGCCGTAGAGGGTGGTGCGCTCGGGGTCCGTGCGGGCCTCGGTCAGACCGTCGGTGTAGAGCAGCAGGGTGTCGCCGGGCTCGAGGACGGCGGTGGCGGGGGTGAAGGAGGCGTCGGGCAGCGCGCCGACCAGCATGCCGCCGGGGGTGGGGAGGTAGTCGGCCCGCCCCGGGCCGTCGACCGGGGCGCCGGCCCGCAGCAGGAGGGCCGGCGGGTGGCCGCCGGAGGCGAGGTGGACCCTGGTACGGCCGCGGACGGCGTCCGGCTCGACGACGCCGACGACGGCGGTGCAGTGGCGCGGGTCGGCCTCGACGGCGTAGCGCTCGTGCAGGACGGCGTTGAGGGTGGTGAGGGCGCTGACCGGGTCGGAGTCGTGGAAGACGGCCGCCCGCAGGGTGTAGCGGGTGAGGGAGGTGACGGCGGCGGCCTGGGGCCCCTTGCCGCTCACGTCGCCGAGGAAGAAGGCCCAGCGCCGGGCGTCGAGGGCGAACAGGTCGTAGAAGTCGCCGCCGAGCCGGTCGGGTGAGGCCGTGTGGTAGTACGAGGCCACCTCCAGGCCGGGGACGGTGGGCAGCTCGGCGGGCAGCAGGGCCTGCTGGAGCACGGCGAGGGCGTCGGTCAGCCGGGCCCGGTCGGCCTCGGAGCGGCAGCGTGCCGCCTCCGCCTCCCGCCGTGCCGCCTCCGCCTCCCGGCGTGCCTCCTCGGCCTCCCGCCGCGCCGCCTCGGCCAGGTCGCGGGCCTCGTCGGCGGCTGCCCTGCGGCGCAGCAGCTCCTCCTCGTAGGCGCGCCTGCCGGAGGCGTCGAAGACGGTGGTGCGGATCAGGGCCGGCTCGCCCTCCGCGTTCCGTGCGACCACGGCGGAGACGAGCACCGGCAGTCGTCCGCCCCCGGCCGTCCGCATCTCCAGCGCGATCCCGCCGATCTCGCCCCGCATGCCCAGCAGGGGTGCGAAGTGGGTCTCGTGGTAGAGCCTGCCGCCGACGGTGAGCAGGTCGGCGAAACGCTTGTGGCCCACGACCTCGCCCCGCCCGAGGCCGAGCCAGTCCAGGAGCGTCGCGTTGATCTTGGTGACGGTGCCGTCCATGGTCGTGGACAGGAAACCGCAGGGGGCGGAGTCGTAGAGCGCCTCGGCGCTGTCCTCCGGGCCGCCGGGCGCGCCGCCGACGGGCACCGCCCGACCGTCCCGGTCGCCGTCGGCGCCGGGGGCGGGGTCAGGAGCCTTACGGGGTGCCATGGAGACGGTCCAGGAAGTCGGGTGCGGCGTCGGTGGTGTCCCCGGGGGCGCCGGGTGCGGGGCAGTGTCCGGTGGCGTCTGGAGAGACCGGAGTGGCCGGAACGACCGGAGTGGCCGGAGTGACCGGAGTGACCCGAGCGGCCGGAGTGACCGGACGGGCGTCGGAGCCCAGCGGCCGGACGAGCGCGTCGGCTCCCCGGGGAGCGATGACGGCCACGGCGCACTCGGGGACCGGTGTGGACACCTTCACCCTCTTCAAGTCCCCACGGTCGTCCGAGAGGAACGTGGTAGGCACGAAGACGCGGACCGTCGCCCCGCCGATCGCGCGGAAGCCGCCGGCCGGCGCCTGCGCGCGGACGCCGGACGACGCGTACCGCTCGGGGTCCCGGGCCGGACGCTTCGGCGTCCGCCGAACCGTCCGTGTCGCATGCTGGGGGCATGACCGCGAAGGACCCCGGAGCCCCGGGACTCGCCCGGCTGGCCGGGCTGATCGCCGACGAGACCCGCGCCGCGTGCCTGCTGGCCCTGCTCGACGGCCGGGCCTGGACCGCCGGTGAGCTGGCCCGGCACGCGGGGGTGGCCGCCTCCACGCTCAGCGGGCACCTGGGCAGGCTCGTCGCGGGCGGGCTGCTCGCCGAGGAGCGGCAGGGGCGCCACCGGTACGTGCGGCTGGCCGGTCCCGGGGTCGCGCACCTGGTGGAGGACCTCGCCGCACAGGTCGCGCCGGAGGCCGCGGCACGGCGACCGCGCACGCTGCGCGCGTCGAACGCCGGCTCCGCGATGGCGCGCGGGCGCACCTGCTCCGACCACCTGGCCGGGCGGCTCGGTATCACGCTCACCGACGCGCTCACCGGGCGCGGGCTGCTGCGCCAGGACACCGGCTTCGCCCTCACCGACGCGGGGCTCGGCTGGTTCGAGGCCGCCGGAATCCCCCTGGAGCCCACCGGGCGCCGGCCACTGGCCCGGGCCTGCCTCGACTGGACCGAGCGCCGCCCCCACCTCGCCGGCGTCGCGGGCGCGGCCCTGTGCCGGCACGCGCTGGACGCGGGCTGGTGCGTGCGCGTCGGCTCCGAGCGGGCGGTGAAGGTCACACCGGCGGGCGAGGACGCGCTGTCCCGGCTGCTGGGCCTCGACCCGGCGGTGCTGCGCTGAGCGTGCGTCTCCCCGTCCGGAATCCGCCGGTGCGCCCCCTGCTGCCGTCCCTGCCGGCCGCCGTAGGGCGGCTCCGCGGCCCTGGAAGGCCCGCGGAGCCGCGCCCGGGGGACGCCGGCCGCTCTGGCTAGAACACCACCAGCGCCCGGCCGCCCTTGCCCGCCAGCATGTTCTCGAAGGCCGCCGGGATGCCGTCCAGCGCGATCCGCTCGGTGACCAGGGAGCCCAGGTCCAGCCGCCCGGCGCGGACGTGCTCGGCCAGCACCGGGAGGTCGCGGGCGGGGTCGGCGTTGCCGTAGACGCAGCCGGCGAGGGTGCGTCCCCAGTGGAAGATCTCCAGGGCGTTGAAGGTGACCTGCTGGTCCTTGCCGCCGATGCCGACGACCGTGGTGCGGCCCCCGCGCCGCGTCGATTCCCAGGCGGTGCGGATGGTGACGGCCCGGCCGACGCACTCGACGGCCACGTCGACGCCCTGCTTGCCGGTGAGGGCGCGGATCTCGCGGGCGGTGGTGTCGGAGGCGACGAGGTAGTCGGTGGCGCCGGCGGCGCGGGCCAGCTCTTCCTTCTCGGGGGACACGTCGACGGCGACGATCTTCGAGGCGCCCGCGATACGGGCCGACTGGAGCGCGGCCAGGCCCACTCCTCCGACGCCGAACACCGCGACGGTCTCGCCCTCCCGGACCTTCGCCGCGTGGTGGACGGCTCCGTACCCGGTGAGGACGGCGCAGCCGAGCAGCGCCGCGTCGGTGAGGGGGATGCCGTCGGGGACGGGCAGCACGCAGCCGGCGCTCACCACCGTCTCCTCGGCGAAGGCGGCGACGTTGAGCCCGGGGTGCAGGTCGGTGCCGTCGTCGGCGCGGCGGGCGTGCACGTTCGCCGCGCCGGCCAGGGCGTTCACGCACAGCCAGACCTCGCCGAGCGAGCAGGCGTGGCAGGCTCCGCAGCTCGGCGCCCAGTTGAGGACGACCTCGTCGCCGACGGCGACGTGCGTGACACCGTCGCCGACGGCGAGGACCGTTCCGGCCCCCTCGTGGCCGAGGACGGCGGGGACCGGCACGCGCATGGTGCCGTTGGACAGGGACAGGTCGGAGTGGCAGACGCCGGCGGCGGCGAGCTTCACGTGGACCTGGCCGGGGCCGGGTTCCGGCAGCTCGATCCCGGTGAGTTCCAGCGGGGCGCCTACGGCGGGTACGACGGCGGCACGGACAGCGGTACGGACGGCCATGACGTGGACAACTCCCCGGAGCTAGAACTGGAGGGACTTGGTCTGGAGGTACTCGGACAGGCCGTGCGAGCCCAGCTCGCGGCCCACGCCGGACTGCTTGTAGCCGCCGAAGGGCGCCAGCGGATTGAACCGCCCGCCGTTGATGTCGACCTGGCCGGTGTCCATGCGGCGGGCGAAGGCGACCGCCTCGGCCTCCTCCCCGGCCCAGACGGCGCCGGAGAGGCCGTACACCGTGCCGTTGGCGATCCGCAGGGCGTCCTCCTCGTCCTCGTAGCGGAGGATGGACAGGACCGGCCCGAAGATCTCCTCCTGGGCGACGGTCATCCCCTCGGTCACGTCGGCGAAGACCGTCGGGCTGACGAAGTACCCCTGCTCGCGGGGCGCCTCGGGGCCGCCCGCGGCAAGGCGCGCGCCCTCGGCGACGCCCTTCTCGATGTAACCGCGTACGCGCTCCTGCTGCTTGGCGTTGACGACCGGGCCGATCCGGTCGCCGTACTTGGCGGCGGCCTCGGCGGCCAGCTCCACGGCCTCGTCGTACTGGTCGCGGTGGACCAGCATGCGGGTCCAGGCGCTGCAGGTCTGACCGGAGTTGGACATGACGTTGGCCACGCCCACGTTCACGGCCTTGGCCAGGTCGGCGCTGGGCAGGATGACGTTGGCGGACTTGCCGCCGAGTTCCAGGGCGACCTTCTTGACGGCGGCGCCGGCGACGGCACCGATCCGCCGGCCCACGGCCGTGGAGCCGGTGAAGGAGACCAGGTCGACGCCCGGGTGCTCGACGAGGGCCTGCCCGGCGACCGGGCCGAGGCCGGTGACCAGGTTGAAGACGCCCGCCGGGACGCCCGCCTCGTGCACCGCCTCCGTGAAGAGCTGGGCGGTGAGCGGGGTGTCCTCGGCGGGCTTCAGCACGATCGCGCAGCCGGCCGCGAGCGCCGGGGCGACCTTGGCGACGATCTGGTGGAGGGGGTAGTTCCAGGGGGTGATGGCGCCGACCACGCCGATCGGTTCGTGGTGGACGACGGAGTTGCCGACCTTCTCCTCGAAGGCGTACGTCGCCGCCAGCTCGGCGTAGGAGCCCGCGACCGCGATCGGAGCGCCGGCGTGCACGGCCTGGGAGAACTTCAGCGGTGAGCCGAGTTCGGCGGTGACCGTCTCGGCGATCTCGTCCTTGCGGGCCACCAGCACGTCCCGCAGGGCGGCCAGGCGCGCGGCCCGCTCGGCGGGCGGGGTCGCGGCCCAGCCCGGCAGGGCGGCGCGGGCGGCCCGTACGGCGGTATCGACGTCCAGGGCGTTGCCGGCCGGGACCTTGCCGATCACCTGCTCGTCGGCCGGGTTCACGACGTCGATCGTGTCCCGGCCGTCGGCGGGGCGCCAGGCTCCGTCGATGTACATGCCGTCATGTGCCTTCATCGCGTTCCTTCCGGGCGGGCCTCGTCGTCCGGCCCCAAACTAGCGCCGATAGTTTTACGGCACCAGGGGCGACCCCCATGGTGGCGCGGGTCACCCTCCCGGAGGGCGGACACCGGCGGGCTCGCCCCTCCGGATCCGGCAGCCGCGCGGGGCGGGGCGGATCCGTCCGCCGTGCTGGTCGAAACGGTATGTGCGCGGCCGGGGGAAGACACCGGACCCGATCTCGCTGCCGGCGTCCGGCTGGTGAGAAGACGGACGGCCGCATCCAGTCGGCGGGCTGCCTCGGGAAGGGCCGCAGGGGTGTGGGACGTGGGGCGTGCGGGAGGAAGCCGGGCGGCACGCCGAAAGCGGTGCCTGCCGCACCGGAGGCGACCCCGGCCGCCCCGGAAGACGTCCCGCCGCCTCGGAAGCCGCCCCGGCCGCCGTGGAAAGAGGTCCCGCCGCTTCGAAGGCCGCCCCGCCGCCTTGGAGGCGGTCCCAGGGCAGCGAGGCAGCGCCTCCGAGGCGGTCCGGAGGCGGCTCCGGGCCCTCGGACGGAACAGCTAGCGGGCCGTGCGGCGCGGTGTGCGCCGGGCTCCAGGAGGTAGAGGGACGGGTTCCCGGGTGGGCGGTCCGTATCCCGGCGGTCCGTCCTCCGGCTGCTCGTCCCCGGGCGCCTCGTCCCCGGGCGAGCCGGAGCGGGAGCGCAGGGCGACGCCCGAGGACAGGAGCAGCAGCGCGCCGAGCGTCACGAACGGCGCCGCCGCACCCGCGACGCCGGCGATCAGACCGGCCGCGGCGGGTGCCGCGACCTGGCCGAGGCGGTTGCCGGTCAGCCGGAGGGCCAGGGCGGTGGAGCGGGCTCCGTCGGGCGCCGCCTGGACGACGGTCGTCATGGACAGTGGCTGGCCGACGCCGAGACAGAAGCCGAGGACGGCCAGCATCGGCGCGAGCACCCACACCGGCACCGGCAGCGCGACGCCGGCGCACAGCAGGGCGGCCAGCAGACAGGTGACCGTGAGCAGCGCGGTGCGGCCGAGCAGGCGCAGCAGGGGGGTCAGCACCAGCCGGCAGGCGATCGTGGCCGCCGCGCGCAGGCTGAGCAGGAGGCCGATCACGGTCGGGGAGATGCCCCGGTGCTCGCCGACCACCGGCAGGTAGGCGGTGAGGATGTCGGTCGCGGACAGGACGGACAGGCTGATCAGGATGCCCGCGGGCACCCCCCGGGTACGCAGGATGCTCCCGACGGGTACGCGCGCGCCCTGTTCCGTACGGAGCCCGGCGGCCGTCGGGTGCTCCGTGCGCCACAGCGAGGTGAACGCCATCGCCGCGCCCGCGCCCGCGACCACCAGGGCGAGCGCGCTGCTGCCCGCCATGTCGTGCCCGCCGATCAGCGCACCCGCCGCGATGGGTCCGACCAGTTGGCCGAGCGAGGCGCCGATCGTGAAGTGACCGAAGTTGCGGTCCTGTTCGTGCGGCGCGGACTGGCGGGCGACCAGCGACTGGGCGCCGATGACGAAGCAGAGGTGGCCGAGGCCCATGACGCCGCTCCACAGGGCCATCGTCCACAGGGAGCCGGCGATGCCGCTCAGCACGCAGCCGCCGGCGATGAGCACCACGCCGGCGGGCAGCAGCGGCGCGCAGCGGCCGTGGTCGGTGCGGCGGCCGAGCGGAACGGCGGCGAACAGCGGCAGCAGCGCGTACACCCCGGCGATGACGCCGACCGCCCGTTCGTCCGCGCCCAGCGCGAGGGCCCGGTAGGAGACGGCGGGCCGGGCCATCGACACCGCCCCCTGCGCGAAGCCGAAGGCGATGACCAGGCGGAGCAGCCAGCCGCGGTTCCCACCGGGCGCCATGAGCGTGTCCTTCCCGAACTGCCGGTCCGCGGACCGGCCTCCGGACGAGTCCCCGAGGTGCCGGTCCGGTGATCAGATGATGCCGAACAGGATGCCCGCCGCGAGGATGACCAGGCTCGTCAGGACCGCCCACTTCACCACGAACCTGGTGTGGTCGCCGAACTCGACCTTGGCCATGCCGACCAGGACGTACACCGCCGGGACCAGCGGGCTGGACATGTGCAGCGGCTGGCCGACGATCGAGGCGCGGGCGATCTCCAGCGTCGACACGCCGTGTGCCTGGCCGGCTTCGGCGAGCACCGGCAGGACGCCGAAGTAGAAGCCGTCGTTCGACATGAAGTAGGTGAGCGGCAGGCTCAGCAGGCCGGTGACCAGGCCCATGTGCGGGCCCATGCCCTCGGGGATGGTGTCCACCAGCCAGTTGGCCATGTGGTCGACCATGCCGGTGCCGGTGAGGACGCCGGTGAAGACGGCGGCGGCGAAGACCATGCCGGAGACGTTGAGGACGTTGTCGGCGTGGGCCGCGATCCGGGCCTTCTGGTCGGGGATGTGCGGGAAGTTGACGGTGAGCGCGAGCGCGGCGCCGAGCAGGAAGAGCACCGGGATCGGCAGCAGCGCCATGATCATGGCGGTGAGCAGGGTGACCGTGAGCAGCGCGTTGAACCAGTAGAGCCGGGGGCGCAGGGTGGCCCGGTTCGGGTCGAGGCCCTGGAAGTCGTCGTCGGACCCGTCGTCCCGCACGGTGGAGTCACCCGAACCCACCGGCTCCCCGCCACCCGCGGCGGAGACGGACGCGCTGCCCGTGCCGGCACCGGCTCGCGAACCGGCATGCCCACCCGCACCCGCTGCCGCTCCCGTACCCGCACCGGGTTCCGCCCCCGCACCGACCAGCACCGTCTCCCGCTCCGGCTCGTGCACCAGCTCCTCGTCCAGCGTCAGCGTGCCCACCCGCCGGCGCTCGCGCAGCCCGAGCACGTACGCGAGGACGACGACGGCGAGCAGACCGACGGCCAGGGCCGGGATCATCGGGACGAAGATGTCGGTGGCGTCGACCTTCAGCGCGGTGGCGGCGCGGGCGGTGGGGCCGCCCCAGGGCAGGGTGTTCATCACACCGTTGGCCATCGCGGCGATGCCGGTCATGACGACCAGGCTCATCTTCAGGCGCTTGTACAGCGGGTACATCGCCGAGACCGTGATCATGAAGGTGGTGGAGCCGTCGCCGTCCAGCGAGACGATCGCGGCGAGCAGGGCCGTACCGACGACGATCCGCATCGGGTCGGCCTTGCAGAACTTCAGGATGATCCGGACGATCGGGTCGAAGAGTCCGACGTCGATCATCACCCCGAAGTAGACGATCGCGAACATGAGCATCGCCGCGGTGGGGGCGAGGCTGGACACGCCGTCGATGACGTAGTCACCGAGTTCGGCGCCCTTGCCGACGAACACGCAGAACAGCGCGGGAATCAGCACGAGCGCCGCGATCGGCGACATCTTCTTCATCATGATCAGGACCAGGAAGGTCGCGATCATGGCGAAGCCGAGGATGGTCAGCATGAATGAGTACCTAACGTTCGCCCTTGAACATCCCACCGGGGCAGGCGGTGCGAGCGACGTTAGGTGCCGCCGAGCTGAGCCAACAAGACGTTGACACGCGAGCAATAAGCGCAGAACTCCAGGTCACGGCTTTGCTCAGGTCACCGGGCCGATTTCCACGGGGACACCGTTGAGGACCGCGTTGCCCGAGAGCGGGTCGAGCAGGCTGCCGTCGAGGAGCTGGTTGACGTTGGCGCCGGGCTCGGTGGCGGCGTGGGTGAGGCGGGTGCCCGGCCGGTCGTGACCCCAGCCGTGCGGGAGGCTGACCACACCCGGCCGGACGGCGTCGGTGACCTCCGCGGGGACGGTCACCTCTCCCCCGGCACCCTTCACGCGCACGCTCGCCCCGCCGCGCACACCGAGCCGTTCGGCGTCGTCGGGGTGGAGGTGCAGGGTGCAGCGGTTGGAGCCGCCGGTGAGGGCCGGGAGGTTGTGCATCCAGCTGTTGTTGGACCTCAGGTGGCGGCGGCCGACCAGGACGAGTCCCTCGGGACGCTCGGTCAGGGCCCGCCGCAGGCGTGGCAGGTCGCCGGCGATCGGCTCCGGCAGCAGCTCGACCTTGCCGCTGCGGGTCCGCAGCGGCTGCGGCAGACGGGGACGCAGCGGGCCGAGGTCGATGCCGTGCGGACGGGCGAGGAGCCGTTCGAGGGTCAGTCCGTCCGGGCGTGCGCCGAAGCCGTCGCCGTAGGGGCCGAGGCGCAGCATCATGTCGAGCCGCCGTTCGGGGCCGCTCTCGCCGGTGAGCTGTGCGGTCAGCTCGCCGGGGTCCCGTCCGTGCACGGGTGAGCGCGGGTCCCGGACGGCCTTGCCGAGGGTCTGCTCGACCACCATGGCGTCGACGGCGGCCGGGTCGGCGCCGTGCGTGCCGGTGGCGGCCAGGGTCAGCCGGGCCAGGATCTCGGTCTCGGCCATGCGGCCGGGCTGCAGGGGGACGGCGGGGCGGGTGTAGCGGACCTGGTTGCGCACCGCGAGGGTGTTGAGGGCGAAGTCGTGGTGCGGGCTCTGGGCTGGCGGGGGCGGCGGCAGGACGACGTGGGCGTGGCGCGAGGTCTCGTTCAGGTAGGGGTCGACGCTGACCATGAAGTCGAGCGAGTCCAGCGCCTTGTCGAGCCGGTCGCCGTCCGGGGCGGACAGGACGGGGTTGGCCGCGACGGTGATCAGCGCGCGGATCGGCTCGCCCTCCCCGGTGGGGGTGTCGATCTCCTCGGCGAGGGCGGACAGGGGCAGTTCCCCCTTCGCCTCGGGATGCCGGCTCACGCGGGAGTGCCAGCGGCCGAGCGCGAACCCGCGGCCGGGCCCGGCGGGGCGGGGCGTGCGGTCCGTGGCCGCCTGCGGGAAGAGGGCGCCGCCGGGCCGGTCGAGGTTGCCGGTGAGGACGTTGAGGACGTCCACGAGCCAGCTGGCGAGGGTGCCGTGCGGGACGGTGCAGCTGCCGATGCGGCCGTAGACGGCGGCGGTGGGGGCGGCGGCGAGTTCGCGGGCGAGGGCGCGCGTCACGCCGGCGTCCACGTCGCAGGCGGCGGCGACGGACTCCGGGGTGAAGTCGCGTACGGCGTCGGCGAGTTCCGCCACGCCCTCGACGTGCGGGGCGAGGGTGCCGAGGTCCACCAGGTCCTCCTCGAACAGCACCTGGGCCATCGCGGCCAGGAGGAGGGCGTCGGTGCCGGGGCGGATCGCCACGTGCCGGTCGGCGAGCTTCGCGGTGCGGGTGCGGCGGGGGTCGATGACGGTGAGGGTGCCGCCGCGGGCCCTGAGGGCCTTGAGCCGGCCGGGGAAGTCGGGCGCGGTGCACAGGCTGCCGTTGGACTCCAGCGGGTTGGCGCCGATGAGCAGCAGGTGGTCGGTGCGGTCGAGGTCGGGCACCGGGATGGCGTTCGCGTCGCCGAAGAGCAGTCCGCTGGAGACGTGCTTGGGCATCTGGTCGACCGTCGAGGCGGTGAAGAGGCTGCGGGTGCCGAGGCCGCCGACCAGGAGGGAGGGGTAGAGGGCGCCGGCCATGGTGTGCACGTTGGGGTTGCCGAGGACGACGCCGGCGGAGTGCGGGCCGTACCGCTCGACGACGGACCGCACACCGGCGGCGACCGCGTCGAACGCCTCCTCCCAGGTGGCCTCGCGCAGCTCGCCGTCCCTGCGCACCAGGGGTGTGCGCAGCCGGTCGGGGTCGGAGTCGGCGGCCCCGAAGGAGGCGCCCTTGGGGCAGATGAACCCCCGGCTGAAGACGTCGTCGCGGTCACCGCGGGCGGCGGTGACCGCGGTGCCGTCGATGGTGAGGGCCAGGCCGCAGGTGGCCTCGCACAGGGGACAGATACGCAGGGCGGTGCGGGACACGGATCCTCCGGGAGGCGGCGGCTGGGGCTGCTCGGACGTGGAACCTCGCAAGGAGCATACCGACCGGTAGGCATGCAGGGGAGGGCTCGCGGCGACTCGTCGGCTCGGGGGAGGCCGGGCCCGGGTCGGCCGCGTCCCCCGCCGGTACGTCGGCCGGACCGCGGGACCGGACCCGCACATCCGCCGGGCCACGGACCGGACCCGCGCACCCACCAGACCACGGACCCGACCGGCGGTTGGCAACGCCCCCTGCCGGTACGTCGGCCGGACCGCGGGACCGGACCCGCACATCCGCCGGGCCACGGACCCGACCGGCACACCCACCGAACCGCAGGACTGCACCGGCACACCCACCGGACCCCGGACCTGCGGAGGAGCCGTTCAGGTCGGCGCGCCGGGCCCGTGAGGACACCCCGGGCCGACATCCCGGCCGGACCCGCGAGCACGGTCAGGCCGGTGCGTCGGCCGTGCCCGTGAGGACACCCCGGGCCGAGATGCCGACCGGACCCATGAGGACGATCCAGACCGGCACACCGGCCGGCCCGAAGGGACGGCGAAGGCCGGCCCGTCGGCCGACCCCATGGGCAGCTCGGGCCGGCACGTCAGCCGAGCACGCGCCCCAGGTACGCCCGCAGCAGTTCCCGGGCCTCCTCGATGATCTTCTCGTCCCCGTCCGGCGCGACCCGGAAGGCGAGCTGCACCAGGGTGTCGGCGGTCTCCACGGCGACGAGGAAGGCGCGGCGCAGGTCGTCGTCGGGGCGGCGGCCCAGGTAGCCGGAGAGCAGTTCGGTGAGCCGGTCGGCGACCCGGTGGTTCGGGACGGCGTGGCGGTGGCCGACCGGGATCTGGTTGCCGAAGTCGATCAGGCAGAAGCCGGGCGCGGTCCGCTTCATCGCCAGGTACTCGTCGAGCACCGCGTCCAGCGCCCCGCGCCAGCCGCCGTCAGCCGCCTGCGTCAGCCGCTCGGTCACGCGTTCCGCGTAGCGCTCCAGGTTCCGCTGGGCGAGCGCGTCCGCCATCTGCCGCTTGTTGCCGAAGAAGCGGTACACCGAGCCGATGGGGACGTCCGCGCGCTGGGCGACGGCCCGGGTGCTCAGGGCGTCGTAGCCGACCTCGTCGAGGAGGTCGGCGCAGGCGTCGAGGATGCGGGTCAGCCGTTCGGCGCTGCGCCGCTGCACGGGGGCACGGCGTATCGGGGTCGCAGGGGACACGGTCCTCATGATGCCCTCCCGCCGCGGCCCGGTGAACTGCGGCCTCCGGCACGGCCGAAGGCACCTCCCGTACCCTCGCGGCGCCGGGGAGGGGCGGCGGCGACCGCGCTCACCGGCCCGCCGCCCGTCCGGCCGAGCCCTGGCCCTTGATCTCCTCGGGCTCCGTGGGCTCCGCGCCCGACGCCGTGATGTCCGCCGTGCTCTCGACGGGCTCGCCGTCGACGGCCCAGACGGTGCCGTCGTCGGCGTGGAGGCGGACCGTGACCTGGTGCGTGCCGCGCGGGACGAGGGCGGCGGCGAGGCGGTGCTCCGGTCCGCGCAGGCGGGTGACGAGTTCGCCGTCGAGGAAGAGGTGGGCGACGCCGCGGCCGGCCACCGCCTTCGCCTCCGCGCCGGCGGGCGAGAACCGGAAGTTCCGGACGGTCAGGCGTACGTCCCAGCCGTCACCGGTCTCGGGCTGCACCTCGATGCCGACCTCGGGCGCCCGCTCGCCGTCCACCTCGCGGTAGCGCCGGCCCTCCTCGTCGGTGGTGTCGAGCAGCCTGCCCACCGGTGTGGCCGAACCCCGGGCCTCCGGTTCCCCGGCACCACTGGAGCCGCAGCCCGCGGGTCCGGTCAGCAGCAGGACACAGACCGCGAGCACGGTGGGTACTCCGCGCGTCCACGACATGACGGGAGACTAGAACACCGGTCCGAGCGTGCGTATCCCCCCGGGGTCCGGTTCCGGTCATCCTCCCCGGGAGGGACCCGGGCGGCACCGCAGGACCCGTACGCCCCCTTGCGCGCGGGAAACCGCAATCCTACGGTGTGCCATAGGAATCGGACGGCGAGGGAGCGATCAATGACCGGGGACGCGCGGAAGACCGCGGAGGGACTGGCCTACCTGTCCGGATTCGGCAACGAGCACAGCTCGCAGGCCGTTGCGGGCGCACTGCCCGAGGGCCGGAACTCACCGCAGCGGGCGCCTCTCGGGCTGTACGCGGAGCAGTTGAGCGGCACGGCGTTCACGGAGCCGAGGGCCGACAACCGGCGTTCGTGGCTGTACCGCATCCGCCCGTCGGCCGCGCACCCCGCGTTCACCCGCACGGGCAACGGCGCGATCCGGACGGCGCCCTTCACCCAGGCCGTGCCCGACCCGAACCGGCTGCGCTGGAACCCCCTGCCCCGGCCCGGGGCCGGCACGGACTTCCTGGCGGGACTGTGGACGCTCGGCGGCAACGGCGACGTCACCCAGCGCACGGGCATGGCCGTGCACCTGTACCACGCCACGGCCTCCATGGAGCGCGTCCTCAGCGACGCGGACGGGGAGCTGCTGATCGTCCCGGAGCGCGGCGGCCTGCTGCTGCGCACCGAGTTCGGGCTGCTGCACGCCGAGCCGGGCCACGTCGCGCTGATCCCGCGCGGGGTCCGCTTCCGCGTGGAGCTGCTCGACGAGGACGCCCGCGGTTACGTGTGCGAGAACTACGGCGCCCCCTTCCGCCTCCCCGACCTCGGCCCGATCGGCGCCAACGGCCTGGCCAACGCCCGGGACTTCCGGGCGCCGGTCGCCGCGTACGAGGACGTCGAGGGTCCGGTGGAGGTGGTCAACAAGTTCTGCGGCAACCTCTGGAGCGCCGTCTACGACCACTCCCCGCTCGACGTGGTCGCCTGGCACGGCAACCATGTGCCCTACGTCTACGACCTGCGCCGTTTCAACGTCATCGGCTCCATCTCGTACGACCACCCGGACCCGTCGATCTTCACGGTGCTCACCTCCCCGTCGGACACCCCGGGCCTCGCGGGCGTCGACTTCGTGGTCTTCGCGCCGCGCTGGCTGGTGGGCGAGGACACCTTCCGGCCGCCGTACTTCCACCGGAACGTGATGAGCGAGTACATGGGCCTGATCGAGGGCGCCTACGACGCCAAGGCCGAGGGCTTCGTGCCGGGCGGCGGCTCGCTGCACAACATGATGTCGGCCCACGGCCCGGACCGGGAGACCTTCGACCGGGCGAGCGCCGCCGAGCTGAAGCCGCAGCGGATCGACGACGGGCTGGCGTTCATGTTCGAGACCCGGTGGCCGGTGACCCTCACGCCCCAGGCGGCCCGCGCCGAGCACCTGCAACCGCGCTACGACGACGTCTGGCAGGGCCTGGAGCGTCACTTCCGGCCCTTGCACCGAGGATTGCCTACCGGTACGGATGGCCCGTGACCTCCTTCGCCCCGGACTCCATCGTCCTCAACCGCAAGCTGCCGCTCTGGTACCAGGTGTCGCAGTCGCTGCGCGCCTCGATACTCGGCCGCTCGCCCCGGGACCCGCTGCGCCTGCCCACCGAGGAGCAGTTGGCCGGCCACTACGGGGTGAGCGTGCTGACCATGCGGCAGGCGCTGAAGGAACTGGAGGACGAGGGGCTGATCACCCGCCACCGCAGGCGCGGCACGTTCATCGAGCCGCACGCCAGACGGGGCGCCCCGGTGCGGCTGCTGGGCTCGGTGGACGCGATCGTGGCGCAGCAGTCCGGCATGAGGACCGAGCTGCTGGGCCACGGCACCGGCCCGGTCCCGCCCGGACTGGCCGAGCACTTCCCGGACCTGGCCGAGACGGCGACGTACCACCGGCTGCGTTGTGACGAGAGGACGGGCGAGCCCACCAATCACGCCCGCAACTACGTCCGTCCCGAAGTCGCCGCCCGGGTCGACGTGGACGATCTGGCCCGCTGGCCGATGACGAAGGTGCTGCGGGACGTGGTGGGCATGGACATCAGCCGGATCACGGACACCGTGGAGGCCCGGCTCGCGGACCCGGAGACCGCCCGGCTGCTCGAAGTCCCGCTGCTCAGCCCGATCCTGCACTACACGGGCATCACGTACGACACGGCGGGGCGGGTGCTGGACGTCGCCGTCATCCACTACCGGGGCGACCGCTTCTCCTTCACGGTCACCCTGGACGCCACCTGAGACCCGGGTGCCCCGTCGTACGATGCCCAGCGTGACGCACGACGACGCTCCGCCGCTGGCGGACCTCATGCCGTGGTCCGTCGCACCGCCGCGGCTCGGCCGGGGGTGGCCGGCGGCACCCGACCCGGCATCCCTGAAGGCCCGCTGGGACGCTCTGGTGAAGGCCGAGGGGCCCGACCGCGAGGCCCTGCTCGAACCGACGCGCGCCCGCACGCTGCACACGGCGGTCGGCCGGCTGCCGGGCACGTCCGGCGGCACGGAGAGGCTGCTGCGCGCCACCGGCCCGTGCCCGGAGCCGGTCCGCGTGCTGCGCGCGCCCTTCGACGAGCAGTGGCTGATCCCCGACCACCGGCTGATCGACGCGGCCCGTCCGGAGCTGTGGCGGGTGGCGGACGGGCGGCAGGTCTTCGTGGCGGAGACCCCCGGCCCCGGGGGGCCTCCCCTGCTCCTGGCGACCTCCCGGCTGCCGCTGCTCGGCGGCGCCCCGGTACGCCCGCTGTTCCGCCGCCCCGGGGGGACGGAACCGAACCTGGCCCCCGGCCTCCTCGACCACCTGGCCGCCCGGCTCGGCCGGCGCCCCGGACCGCTGGACGTCCTGGCCTGGGCGGTGGCGACCGTGCGGGAGGGCTCCCGGGTCCCGCTCACCGCGGACCCCGAGCTGTGGGAGCACGGAGTCGGCCTGGGCCGGCGCGCCCTGTGGCTGATGCGCCGCGACGGCGAGCGTCCCAAGCTGCCCGGCGGCCGCCGCCCCTACGTCCGGGCCCCGCTGCCCGCGCGCCCGCTGACCCTGCGCTACGACCGGGACGAGGAGGCCCTGTACCTGGACGAGGGCCGTATCTCCCCCGTGCCGCCGGGCGCCTGGGACTTCGAGGCGGGCGGGGTACGGGTGCTGGAGCAGTGGTTCGCGGCACGCGGCGCCGGGGGCGAGCCGGGCACGCTGGCGGCGATCCGCGCGGCCGGCTGGTCGCAGACCTGGACGTCCGAGCTGCTGGAACTGATCACGGTCCTCGCCCTGCTCGCCGAGGTCCGGCCCCGGTGCCGGGAGCTGGCGGTGTCGGCGGAGATCACGGCGGCCGAGCTGCGCGAGGCGGGCGTACTCCCGGTCCCCTCGGCGGCCCGTCGCCCGGCTTCCGTCCTGGACGGCCGGGAGGAGGGCCCGGAGGGACAACTGGCCTTGCTGTAGGGCTCCTTCGACGGCTCGCGGCAGACCGCTCGGGCCGGCGCCCTGCCCCGCGTCCGCCTGCTCCTGCTCCTGCTCCTGCTCCTGCTCCTGCTCCTGCTCCTGCAATCAGGGCAGCGGGCGGGTGCGCTCGGCGGTGGCGATCTCGTCGGTGCCGCAGGTCGTCACGACGCCGTTCACCATGGCGACCGCTCCGTCCCGCCGTACGCCGGTACGCGCGTGGGGACGGCTGAACGAACCGGTGGGCGTCGTCGCCGGGCGGGAGCCGAGGACGCGAGCACGCCCACGGGGGCGAACCGGACGGGCGTAAGGGGGCGGACCCCAGGGTGGGGTGTACCGGGGCGGGCCCCAGGGCGGAGGGGCGGGAGCGGACGTACGGGGGCGGGCGTACGGGGTGCTGCCCGCGCCCGGGAACACACCGGGGCGCCGCTGCGTGCCGTGGGGATGACGGACGAGTGCGGCGGCGCCGCGCCGGGTCGGTGTGACCGCCGGAGCGCGGGCCTCAGTTGCCGCCGAACAGCGAACGACGCAGTCGGCGCAGCGGCGCGAACAGCGAGACCCGGCGTACCCTGGCACCCCTGCTGCTGCGCTGGTGCGCGGGCTCACGCGCGGTCAGCTCACGCATCAGCGACGTCGCCTCCACCGTCTCCCGCTGCGGAAGGGCGGGCCCTCCGAGTACCGCGAGATGGCGGTCGAGACGCGAGCTGGTCGCGCTGCTCCCGCAGGTGATCGCAGGGACCCTGGCCCTGCTGCGCACTGTTATCTGTTCCATGTCACTCCCCACCCGTACGAGTCCGCCCGGCCCGGGCAGGGTAACCCTATCGCCCCGGTGCGGCATGCGTGTATCGCGGTCACGGGATTCACCTTCCCCGTAAGGGGGTTGGCGATCACTCTCCGAATCCGACAGATTCCAGGGTGAGTTGGACAACCGGCCTGCTGGTCGGCCGGGCCGAGCCGCCGTCGGGTTCGACCGTCACGGCCAGTGACGTGGCGGACCGGTGCAGGCCGGAGGCGACCAGGGGCGTGTCGCCGTCCAGGAGCCCGAGGGAGCGCGGTCCCGCGCCCCGGCGCATGAGCCACAGTTGGTGCACGCGGTCGCCGGACGGCTCGCCGTATCCGCGCAGGGTGACGATCGCGCGCCCCTCGGACGCGGAGGCGACCACCGCGAGGTGGTGGCCCCGGTCGTCCTCGCCGTGGGTGGCGCGGGCGTCCGGAGCCGCGAGAACGTGGGCGATCTCACGTGCCCGGTCCCGCGCCCCGGCCAGCTCGTCCCGCGCCCGGTCCGCCTGCACGGCGAAGAGCGAGGCGACCACGAGGGCCGCGGCGGCGGTCGTCGTGGCGAACGGCACGAGCAGCGGGCGTGGCCGGGACGCCCGGGAGCGCTCCGGCCGCGGTCGCCCGCCCCGCACGTGCGGCGGCAGCCGGCGGACGGACACGGGCGCGGGCTCCTGTGCGGTGGTGCGTACGGCGGCCAGGACGCGGGCGCGCAGGGCGGCCGGCGCCGGGGCGGCCGTGGTCCGGGCCAGCCGGACGGCGTCCTCGGACAGGGTCCGCACCTCGGCGGCGCAGCGGTCGCACCCGGTCAGATGCCGGTCGAAGCGGACCCGCTCGGCACCTTCCAGGGCGTCGTCCAGGACAGGGCGCTCCCCCGGCCGGGGTCGAACCGGGCGGACGACCGCCAGAGTTCGAGCAGCACCTCCTGCGCCACCTCCTCCGCCTGGGCGGGGTCGCGCACCACGCGCCGCACGAGTCCGAACACCGGTCCGGCGACCAGCCCGTACAGCTCCTCGAAGGCCGTGTGGTCGCCGTCCGCCACGCGCATCAGCAGCTCGTCCGCCTCCACCCCGGTCCCCCTCCTCCGCGGGCCGCGGAGGGCCCGTCGACGTCACCGCGGACACGCGGCGGCGCGCCCTCCAAGGGAGGTACGGATCGGCGGGCGGAAAGCGCGGGTCGGCCGGGCGGGGGCGGGTCACCGCCGGGTGACGGGGGACCGGGCGGCCTGGCCTCGGCGGGCGTCGTTCTTCCCCTCGGGCGGTGGCCTCTCGGTGTCCTGCGGGACGGACCTGCGGGACGGAGAGGAGGGGGAGGCTCCGATGGACGGAACCTCCCCCTCCTCTCACCCTTTCGCCCTTTTCGCCCTTTCCTTGCTTTCCTTGCTTTCCTTGCTTTCCTTCCGCTTCCGGTCAGGCGGCGCTGTTGAGGACCGGCAGGTAGCCGCCGGACTGACCGGCCGCGGTCGGGTGGTACGACTCGCCGATGTTGAGCCAGTTCAGGCTGTGCAGCCAGGGACTGCCGGAGCAGAGCTCGTGTCCGGTGAAGGTCGGCCGTACGTCGCCGAAGGTGAAGCCGTGGCCGGCGGCCCGCTTGGCGATCGCGGTGTTGAGGTGGTCGGAGGCGTCGTTGATGGCCTTCCGCTTGGTCTCGGAGAGGCCGAGGCAGGCGGCGCCGAGCTGGTAGAAGCGCGGGTAGCCGAGGACGACGACCTCGGCGTTCGGGGCCTTGCCGCTGATCGCCGAGTAGACGTTGTCGAGGGCGCCGGGCAGCGTCGAGTCGACGTACGCCTTCGCGGTGGCGATGCGCGACAGGCAGGAACTGTCGGACTGGAGCACACAGGTGGTCATGACGTCGCCGAATCCGGCGTCGTTGCCGCCAACACTGATCGAGACCAGTCCGGTGGCGGAGCTGAGCGGGCCGAGCTGTCCGGCGAGAACATCACCCGTACGGGCGCCGGAACAGGCGGTGAAGTCGAACGTCGAGGGGGAGTTGGCGTTCGCCCAAAGGTAGGGGTGGGCCTTCGTGCTGCGCTTGCAGTCGCCGCTGGAGCTGATGTAGCTGCCTGCTCCGACCCCCGAGGAATAGGAGTCGCCGAGCGCCACATAGCCGCCGGACGCTGCGGGTTGGGCTGCCTGGGCGGTCGCGGCCCCGGTGAGGGTGGCGCCGGCGGCGAGGAGGATGGAGCTCAGGAAGCCGACAAGTCGGGAACGTCTCATGGAACCTCCTTTAGCAGGATCTCCGCTCGAACCGTGGTAGCAGCTACGCGTGTTGACCGGAAGTGTCCATGCCAAAAGATGGCTGATGGTCGTCCAAAATCGGACGGAAACCGTCGGGAACACCAGTGCCGTCTTGACGGCCTTCCGAGAGCTGCGCCACATTGATGTCCGGCATCTTGGGCTTCAGGGGGCAAAGCGGAACGGTCCGGGGGACCTGCTCCGTGGGACATCGGCCCCATGAGGAACGGATGATGTCAAACCAGCGGAAACGTGGGACCTGTTTCCAGGTCTTGCCATACGGGTTCAATCGTCAATACCGTCATACATCTCCCGCATCGGTGCGTCGGCAAGCGGCTCAGGGGAGGGCTCGAGGCCGCGGCGGACCGGGACGGGGCGCGCGGTTGGGGGGTGCCGTGCTCGGTGACCGCACAGGTGACCGGGCCGCGCCGCGCGGTCGGCTGCCGCTTTCTTCCGGCGCCGGCAGGCTTTGCCGGCTCGCCCGGTCACGTGCGGAGTTCCACCCCGTCGTGCCGTGGGGCGAGAACCCCCCTTTCGAACCGGACACAGAGCCGGACCGCCCCTGGGGCGGGCGGTCCGCCGGACGAGAGGGACCAGTCATGAGCTCAGTTCTGCAGCCGGCGTCGACGGGCAACGAACCGTCGTCCGGTCCTTCACCCGCCGGTGAGTACCGGCCCGTCTCCTCGCACCTGGCGATAGCGCCGCCGGTGAGCGTGGTCATACCCGCCATGAACGAGGCGGAGAACCTTCCCTACGTCTTCAAGACGCTGCCCGACTGGATCCACGAGGTCGTCCTCGTGGACGGCAACTCCACCGACGACACCGTCGGGGTCGCCCGGGAACTGCGACCGGACGTCAAGGTCGTCGAGCAGCGCGGCAAGGGCAAGGGGGACGCGCTGATCACCGGCTTCGAGGCGTGCACCGGGGACATCATCGTGATGGTCGACGCCGACGGTTCGGCCGACGGCCAGGAGATCGTGTCGTACGTCTGCGCCCTCGTCTCCGGCGCGGACTTCGCCAAGGGCTCCCGCTTCGCCAACGGCGGCGGCACCGACGACATGACCTTCATCCGCAAGCTGGGCAACCGCGCCCTGTGCGCGGTGGTCAACCGGAAGTTCGGCGCCCGCTACACCGACCTCTGCTACGGCTACAACGCGTTCTGGCGGCACTGCCTGGACAGGATCGACCTCGACTGCACCGGCTTCGAGGTCGAGACCCTGATGAACATCCGGGTCGTCAAGGCGGGCCTGAGGGTCCAGGAGATACCCAGCCACGAGTACCTGCGCATCCACGGCGTCAGCAACCTGCGGGCGGTGCGGGACGGGCTGCGGGTGCTCAGAGTGATCCTCGGCGAGCGTTCCAACCGGCGCGCGCTGCGCAGCCGTACCCACTCGCCGACCCTCGCACCGGTCGGTCCGGTGGTCCCGGTCGTCCCGGCCCGGAGGCAGGCGTCTTGAGCGCTCCCGGCGCCTCGCTCACGGTCTCCGTCGTGATCTGCGCCTACACCGAGGAGCGCTGGGAGGACGTCCTCGCGGCGGTCTCCTCGGTGCGGGCGCAGTCCCGCCCGGCCCGGGAGACGCTGCTGGTCGTCGACCACAACGAGGCCCTGCGGGACCGGCTGCTGCAGGAGTACGGGGAGGGACGGGACGTGCGGGTGCTCGCCAACGCGGGCCCCCGCGGTCTCTCCGCCGGCCGCAACACCGGCATCGCGGCAGCTCGCGGGGAGGTGATCGCCTTCCTCGACGACGACGCCGTGGCCGAGCGCGACTGGCTGCGGTACTTCGCCGAGGCGTACGCCGACTCCCGGGTGATGGCCGTCGGCGGGCGCACCGTGCCCGTCTGGGCGTCGGGACGCCGGCCGGTCTGGTTCCCCGAGGAGTTCGACTGGGTGGTGGGCTGCACGTACCGGGGCCTGCCGCCCGGCCGGGTCCGGGTGCGCAACGTGCTGGGCGGCAACGCCTCCTTCCGGCGCGAGGCGTTCGACGCGGCGGGCGGCTTCGCCACCGGCATCGGGCGCGACGGCGACAGACGCCCGCTGGGCTGCGAGGAGACCGAGCTGTGCATCCGGCTCTCCCGCGCCCGGCCCGACGCCGTCCTGCTGATCGACGACCGGGCGGTGATCCACCACCGGGTGCCCGAGGCGCGCGAGCGCTTCGGCTACTTCCGCGCCCGCAGCTACGCCGAGGGACTGTCCAAAGCCCTGGTGGCGCGCAGCGTCGGCGCGGGCAAGGGGCTGGAGTCCGAACGCCGGTACGCCACCCGGGTCCTGCCGGCCGGGGTGGCGCGCGGGCTGCGGGACGCCGTGCTGGCCCGGCCGGGCGGCGCGGGCCGGGCGGGCGCGATCGTCACCGGGGTGCTCACGGCGGCGGGCGGCTACCTGGTGGGGAGCGTACGGGCGCGGCGGAGCGGGGCCGCGTTCTCCGCGACGCCCGTCGGGGGCGGCGCGCATGGCTGACGCCCACCGGGACGACGCGCGCGTGCCGGTCCTCATGTACCACGCGGTCGCGGCCGATCCCGTCGCCGCCACCCGCGCCCTGTCGGTGACCCCCCGGGCGTTCGCCGGGCAGATGGCGGCGATCGCCGACCGGGGCCTGACCCCGATCGGCACGGCGGAGCTGGCCGCCGCGTGGCGCTCGGGCCGCCCGCTGCCGAAGCGGCCCGTCCTGATCACCTTCGACGACGGCTACGAGGGCGTGCACCGGCACGCCCTGCCCGTTCTCACCGCGTACGGCTTCCCGGCGACCCTGTTCGTCTCCACGGGCTGGCTGCGGGGCCCGTACGACACCGGGAGCGCCCCGGACACCATGCTCGACTGGGACCAGGTCCGTGAACTGGCCGCCGCCGGTGTGGAGATCGGCGGGCACAGCCACACCCATCCGCAGCTCGACCAGCTCGGCGAGGAGCGGCTGCGGTCCGAGCTGATCCACTGCCGGGAGAGCATCACCGACCAGCTGGGCGCCGCCCCGGTGTCCTTCGCCTACCCCTACGGATACTCCGACCGCCGGGTACGGCGGGCGGTGCGCGAGACGGGGTACGCGCAGGCGCTCGCCGTCGGCAACGCCCTGGCGCGCCGTGCCCAGGGGCCGTACGCCCTGCGGCGGGTCACCGTGCGGCGCCGCACGGGGCCCGGCGAGTTCGCCCGGCTGGTCGAGGGCCGGGCCGTCGCCCGCACCTTCGCGCGGGACCGGACGCTCACCAAGGGGTACGCCGTGCTCCGCGGGGCGCGGCGGGCACGGAGGCGGATGCCGGGGGCGGGCGCCTGAACCACCGGCCGTCGGCCGCGCCCTGCCGCGGGGCGCCGCGCCGCGGGTGCCGCGTGTCCCCGGGAAACCGGGTGCACGCGGCCTGCCCGTGCCGGATCATGGCGGAATGCCCGTGGACCCGCACGACACCCTGCCGATCAGGCTCAACGTCGACGACAGCGACTCGCCCTCCGACGTCGTCGACGCGTTGTTCCTCGGCCGTTTCGCGACGGGCGAGCAGCCCTTCGCCCACGCGGCCGGCCTCGACCGCGTGCGGCCCGGGGCGACCCTGCTGCCGCCCGGCGCGCGCGTGCTGCGGCTCGCCCGCGACGACGACCGCAGCGCGACGCTGGCCGAGGGCGACGGCTGGACGGTGCTCGTCTCGCGCTGGAACCGGGGCGCCGACGTCACGGTCACGGCGACCAGCGCCGACCTGGCCGAGAAGGTGCTCGGCGACGCGACCGAGGGCGCGGCCGACGAACCCGAGCCGCAGCCGGAGAACGTCACGATGGGTTTCTGGTACGTCTCCCCGCGCCGCGGCCCGCACCGCACCACCCGGCAGATCTCCGCGGGCACCTGGGACGAGGTCCGGACCAACTACACGGCACCGGTCGCCGAGGCGATGGACGGCCTGATGAAGACCACCCCCGAGGACATCGCGGGCCGGCTGCTGCTCCTGCACGGGCCGCCCGGCACCGGCAAGACGTCGGCACTGCGCACGCTCGCCCGGTCCTGGCGGGACTGGTGCCAGGTGGACTGCGTACTGGACCCGGAGCGGCTCTTCTCCGACGTCGGCTACCTGATGGACATCGCCATCGGCGAGGAGGACGCGACGGGCAGGGGCCGCTGGCGGCTGCTGCTGCTGGAGGACTGCGACGAACTGATCCGCGGCGAGGCCAAGCACACCGCGGGCCAGGCCCTCTCCCGGCTGCTGAACCTGACGGACGGGCTGCTCGGCCAGGGCCGCAACGTCCTGGTCGGCGTCACGACCAACGAGGACCTGGAGCGCCTCCACCCCGCCGTCGTCCGCCCCGGCCGCTGCCTGGCCCGCATCGAGGTCGGACCGCTGACCCGCCGGGAGGCGGTGGGCTGGCTGGGCACCGAGGAGGGCGTGGGCCGCGAGGGCGCCACACTGGCGGAGCTGTACGCGCTGCGCCGGGGCACCTCGCCGACGGCGCTGCCGGAGCCGCGGACCGGCACGGACGCGGGACTCTACCTGTGACACGGAGGTGTTCGCCCGGCTCACGCGCACGGCGGGCCTGACGGTCGCCCGCACACCGAGGGCACCCGGGCCGCAGCCCCCGAGGGTCCGGGAAACCCGCCCCGGAGAGGCGCGGGGAACCGCGCGAGCAGCCGCGACGCGCCCGTGCTCAGGAGACCCGACCCCGGCAGCGGCGCGGTCAGTCCCCGTAGGCCGCCCGCAGGGCGTCCCGCACCGCGTCCAGCGCCTGTGCCTGCGTGCCCCCCAGCCGCACGGCCCGCGAGGCGTACTCCTGCGCGGCGGACGCCAGTTCCCGCTCCGCCGCCGAGCCGGCGGCGGCGACGAACGTGCCGTTGCGCCCGCGCGTCTCGATCACCCCGTCCCCCTCCAGCGCCCGGTACGCCTTGGCGACCGTGTTCGCCGCGAGCCCCAGGGACTCGGCCAGCCCGCGCACGGTGGGCAGCCGGTACCCGACCGGCAGCGCCCCCGACCGCGCCTGTTCGGAGATCTGCGCACGCACCTGCTCGTAGGGCGGGGCACCGTCATCGATGTGGATCCTCAAGGTCACGCAGCGATTGTCCCGTATCCGCGGAAAAGGAGAGGCGTCCGACCGGCCGGCCGCCGTAGCGTGCGCTCACATGACCGTTCTCGTGCGCGACCTGCGCCCCGGCGATCCGGCCGACGCCGCGGCCTTCGCCCGTGTCCGCCACCTTGCCCTGCCGTTCGTCCTGTGGACGTCCGAGGCCGTCGTCCACCACCTCGTCCGTGCCCAGCCGGGCGCCCGGAGCCGGTCCCTCGTCGCGGACGGCGACAACGGCCCGATGCTCACCGCCGCCAACGGGCTCGGGTACGGGATCTGCGGGACGGAGGCGCGCCATGTCCGCGAACTCGGCTGAACCGCCGTCCGAGGTGGACGTCGTCCTGGTCAAGGCGGGCCGTACGAAGATCAGGTACGCGAGCGAACTGCTGCACGACGACGGCACCCGCCTCGCCGTGCGCGCCCCCTGGGCCGGTGCCGGCGTCCGCGACTTCGGCTTCGTGCGGTTCGAGGCCGGTGACGTCTTCACCGAGTACTACTGGCGCGACCGCTGGTACGCCGTGAAAGAGGTCCGGGCCGGCACGGGCGCGCTCAAGGGCTGGTACTGCGACGTCACCCGCCCCGCCGTCCGCACCGGCGCGGAACTGGTCGTGGAGGACCTCGACCTGGACCTGTGGCGCTCCGCGGACGGCACGGACGTGCGGCGGCTGGACGAGGACGAGTTCGCCGAGAGCGGTCTGACGGAGCGGGACCCCGAGGCCGCCGCCGCCGCGGTGGCCGCGCTGGACGAGTTGGAGCGGCTGGCCCGCGGGGACGGCTTCACGGACCTGCTGCGACAGGGCGGTGCCCGGCCCGGCCGGGCACCGCGACCACCGCGTACCGTTCGTCCGGCACCTGTCCGCCCCACAGCGACGGGTCGTCCGACAGCCGTTCCACGTGCACCCGCCCGGCGAGCGGGGCGAGGAGGGCGGTGAGCCGGTCGGCGGGGATGCCGACCGGGGTGACGGTCCCCCACACCCCCTCGACCAGCACCAGCCGCCCTCCGGGACGCAGCAGCTCCCGCCAGTGCCGCAGGACCCGGCCGGGGTCGGGCAGTGTCCACAGGACGTGTCGCGCCAGTACGGCGTCGAAGCGCTGCCCGCCCACCGGCGGTGCCGCCGCGTCACCGGTGCGGAACACCGCGTCACGGCCGGCGAGTTTGGACCTGGCTCGCTCCACCATGGCCGGGGACAGGTCGACGCCGGTGACGCGGTGTCCCTGTTCGGCCGCGAGGAGCGACAGGCTGCCGGTGCCGCACCCCGGGTCGAGGACGTCCCCGGCCCGTGCGGGCAGCCAGGATCCCAGCCGCGAGGCCCAGGCCCGGCGCACGTCCGCGTCGCGCAGCCCGTGGTCGGGTGCGTCGTCGAAGACGGCGGCCTGCGCGTCCCAGTCGACACCCGCCGCGGTCGTCCGGTCACCGTTCTCGCTCATGCGCCCAGGGTGCCGGCCACCCCTGACAGCGGATCCGTCCCGCGGGAACGTGACAGCCGCCACTGACAGGGATGCATCGATGAGTGACTCTCGGGGAAGGGGTCTACCTCCGTGAGAACGCGGAACCCGGTGGATCCGTAAGGAGGCAGCCATGCGCCGTCTGACCGTGCAGAAGCCCCTGAAGAAGACCGACGCCCGCCGAGTCCGCGAGGAGTCCGACGAGCGGCCCTCGGGGCGCCCGGAGGTCCGCAAGGACATCGCCCGTACATGGTGGCCGGACAGCTGACCGGGCCGGCCACGTCATGAGACGCGTCGAAGCAGCCGCTTACGGTAGTGGACGCGGTCGTAGGGCCCGTCCACCCGGCGTTCCACGACCTCGTACCCGTACTTCGGGTAGATCTCCTGGTTCTCCCGCATCAACGCGTTCGTGTAGAGCCTGACCTCGGACAGGCCCCGCGCACGGGCGTGTGCGTCCACGAAGCGCAGCAGCAGCCGCCCCACGCCCCTGCCGCGCGCGTCGGGGTGGACGGCGACGCTGTCGAGGAAGAGGTGGTCCGCGAACGTCTCCAGGACGACGAGGCCGACGAGGCCGACGACGCCCACGACGCCCACCGCGGGTTCGCCGGAGGCTTCCGTGACGAAGACCCTTCCCGCGGCCACGTTCGCCGCGTGGTCCGCCTCCATGGGCTGCGGCACCGCCCCGATGCGCTCGGCGTAGGGGCGGTAGGCGGCGTCGGTGACGGCCTTGACGGCCGGCAGGTCCGCGGTGACCGCCCGCCGGACCCGCTCTTCGCGTTCGTGTGCCATGCCGCGAACGGTGGCTACCTCAGCGCAGCCTGAGCACTCCCTTAACGCGGCCATAAGGATTCCCGTCGCCCGCCTCCAGCGGGCGACTTCACGGTTTCCCGGGGCTAGCTTGCTGATCACCCCCACGGGTTCCGGCCCCAGTGCCCTCGTCCCCAGTGACCGTTCCGAGGAGTTCCCCATGCCCGCACCGTCCGCGTCCCGCCGGGTCGCCGCCGTCGCCGTCGCCGGTCTCGCCCCGCTCGCCCTGACCACGCTGGCCGCCGCCCCCGCATCCGCGCACGGTTCGATGGGCGACCCGGTCAGCCGGGTGTCGCAGTGCCACGCCGAGGGCCCCGAGAGCCCGCAGTCCGACGCGTGCAAGGCGGCGGTCGCGGCCGGCGGTACGCAGGCGCTGTACGACTGGAACGGCATCCGCATCGGCAACGCCGCCGGGAAGCACCAGGAGCTGATCCCGGACGGCAAGCTGTGCAGTGCCAACGACCCGGCCTTCAAGGGCATGGACCTGGCGCGCGCCGACTGGCCCGCGACCGGTGTGAGCAGCGGGTCGTACACGTTCAAGTACCGTGTGACGGCCCCGCACAAGGGCACCTTCAAGGTGTACATCACCAAGCCCGGCTACGACCCGGCGGGACCGCTGGGCTGGGGCGACCTGGACCTGT
Source organism: Streptomyces sp. JK94 (assembly GCF_053613315.1). NCBI lineage: Bacteria > Bacillati > Actinomycetota > Actinomycetes > Kitasatosporales > Streptomycetaceae > Streptomyces > Streptomyces sp. JK94. The sequence goes on from NZ_JBSICH010000034.1 coordinate 75,429, forward strand.
CCGCCCCGGTGGCGACGGCCACCGACCCGGTCGCCTCGGATGGTTTCTACACCTTCTCCGGCACCCTGCCCGAGCGCTCCGGCAAGCACCTGCTGTACGCGGTGTGGCAGCGCTCGGACAGCCCGGAGGCGTTCTACTCCTGTTCCGACGTCTCCTTCGGCGGCGACGGCGGCGGTGCGGCGGACGGTGCGGGGTCGAGCGGGGACACCGCGGAGGGTTCCGCGGAGGGCGCCGTCCCGGTGCCCGAGGCCTCCGTCCCGTCCGAGGAGCAGATCGCGGCCGCGGCCGACAAGTCGACCATCGAGCACAACGGCCACGGCGACCAGGACGCCGAGACCACGACCGACCCGGTGGACCCGGCCGTCCCGGACCCGGCGACCGACACGGCGTCCGGCACGGGGCCCGAGGCGGCCACCGAGGCGGCCTCGGAGGAGCCCAACCAGGTCAAGGCCGCCGGCGGGGGCACCGAGAGCCTCGCCGAGACCGGCGGGGACAGCACCACGCCCTACCTCGCCGTCGGCGGTGCCGCCACTCTCGCGGCCGGCGCGGCGGTGCTCTTCGCGTCGGTGCGCCGGCGGGCGACGACCGGTGGCCGGCACAGCGGCTGATCCGCGACGCGGGGGACGCGGGGCCTGTCCGGCGGCTCAGGCCGGACAGGCCCCGCGGGGCGTTCCGGCGCCGGGCGGCCGGGACCACCGCGGACGGCCGGCCCGCGGGGTGTGTCACGCCGCCAGCGACCCCGGCATCACCGCCCTCGGTCCGAACTTCGCCCGCGCGCGGTCCGCGACCTCCTCGATCCGGCGGACCTTCTCGTCCACGGGGTCGAAGGTGAGCTGGTGGGAGGCCTGTTCGGCGGGGGCGAGGCCCTCGGCGCGCAGGGCGAGCGAGCGGACCCGGGCGCGCTGGAGGCCGAGCGCCTCGTACATGTCGTACGCGGCCCGCGTCAGGGCGGCCGAGTGCGCGGTCGGCTCCTCCAGGGTGCGGCTGCGGGTGGTGACCGAGCGGTCGGCGTAGCGCACGGTGAGGGTGAGGGTGCGGCACACCTTGTCCACGGCGCGCAGCCGGGTGCCCAGTTCCTCGGCAGCCGAGAGCAGGGCGCGGCGGTGCCGGCCGGGGTCGAGTTCGTCGCGGGTGAAGGGGCGTTCGGCGGCCAGGGAGCGCGAGACGCCGTTGGGGACGACCCGGCCGCGGTCGACGCCGTTCGCCTTCTCGTGCAGTTCGCGGCCGGCCTTCGCGCCGACCAGCCGCTGGAGCGTGGACAGCGGCGCGGCGGCGACCCGGCCGAGGGTGTCGAGGCCGTACTCGCACAGGGTGCGGGCGGTCGCGGTGCCGACGCCGGGCAGCGCGGCGACGGGCTTTCCGGCGAGGAACTCCCGCACCCCGCCCTCGGGCACCGCGCGGGTCAGCCCCGGCCGGGCGTCCCGCAGGGCCATGCGGGCCGGCATCGGGCTCGGCCCGGCGCCGATCACGCAGTCGACGCCGTACAGCGCGAGGGCGCGGACGCGGATCACCGAGGCCAGTTCCACGGCGTCGCGTCCGAAGTACCGTTCGGCACCCCGCAGATCGGCCAGCGCCCCGTCCGGCGGCAGCGCCTCGACGACCGGCGTGAACTCCTCCAACAGCCCCAGCAGCCGGGGCAGGGCCGCCTCGTACATCGGCGGCAGCTGGAAACGTACGCAGAGGATGGTCATCCCGCACTCCCCGGGCTCTGGTGCCACAACTTCCTTCCCCCCGCGGGCCCCTCGCCCGCGGGGCGCAGATCGGCCCATGGGTGCATCTCGTATCCCGTGGGCATGCGGATGCGCCGTTGTTCCATCGGGTCCTGGGCCGCGGAACCCGTCGGCGCCGGCCGCCCGTCCGAACCGGCCAGGCGTCTGCGTGCCGGGCCGTCCCCGGGGTCGTCGCCCCGGGGCCCGCCCGCTCCGGCCAGCCGGGCCGCGACGCCCTCCAGGCCCTCCTCCCGGCGCACCTCCAGCAGGTCGGCGAGGTTCCAGGCGACGGAGCCCACCACGCTGTAACTGCGCGGGCCGCGCCGCTGCACCACCCCGCGCACCAGCAGCAGCCAGGAGTGGAAGACGGTGTGCGCGCACGCGTCGTGCGAGTCGTCGAAGAAGGCGAGGTCGACCAGGCCGGTGCCGTCGTCGAGGGTGGAGAAGATGACCCGGCGGCCGGAGCGGACCGGCGGTGTCTGCGTGGCCGCCTTGGCGCCCGCGACCAGCACCGTCTCCCCGTGCCCGACCTCGCGCAGCCGCTTGGCCGGCACCACGCCCAGCTCGTTCAGGAAGGTGCGGTGGTCGTCCATCAGGTTGCGCGAGGCGTCCATGGAGAGCACGCCCAGTTCGGCACTGAGCTTCTCCGCCGAGGTGAGGTCGGGCAGCCCGGCCGACGCCGTCCTCCGTCCGCCGGACAGCGGGAGCTGGTCGCCGCGTCCGCCCCGGGCGCCCCGGTGCAGCTCGGTCAGGTGCAGGTGCAGGTCGCGACGGTTGGCGCCGAACGCGTCCAGTGCTCCGACCTGGGCGAGCCGTCCGGCCAGCGGCCGGCTGGGGCGGGCCCGTTCCCAGAAGTCGAGCAGGGAGGCGTACGGCTGCCCCCCGGCGATCCGCTCCGCCTCGGCCTCGCTGATGCCGTGCACGTCGGAGAGGGCGAGGCGCAGGCCCCACACGGGCTCCCCGCGCTTCTTCTCGGACACCAGTTCGATCCTGTGTGCGGCCCCCGACTTGTTCACGTCCAACGGGAGGATCGGCACCCCGCGCCGCCGCGCGTCCGCCAGCAGCAGCCGCTTGGGGTACATGCCGGGGTCGTGGGTGAGCAGCCCGGCGTAGAAGGCGGCCGGGTGATGGGCCTTCAGCCACGCCGACTGGTACGTCGGCACCGCGAAGGCGACCGCGTGCGCCTTGCAGAAGCCGTACGACCCGAAGGCCTCGACGATCTCCCAGGTGCGCCGGACGGTCTCCGCGTCGTACCCGCGCGCCGCCGCGTGCTGTGCGAACCACACCCTGATCCGCCCCTGCGACTCCGGGTCGGACAGTCCGCGCCGCACCCGGTCCGCCTCTCCGCGCCCGCAGCCGGTCATGATGGCCACGATGTCGATGATCTGCTCGTGGAAGACGACGACTCCGCAGGTGTCCTCCAGCGGCTCCGCCAGATCCTCGTGCGGGTAGCGCACCGGCGCCCGCCCGTGCCGGGCCTCGATGAACGGCCGCACCATGTCGGCGGCGACCGGGCCGGGCCGGAAGAGCGATATGTCGACGACGAGGTCGTGGAAGGTGGCCGGCTGGAGCCGCCCGACCAGGTCCCGCTGTCCCGGCGACTCGATCTGGAAGCAGCCCAGCGTCTCGGTGGAGCGGATCAGCCGGTACGTCGCCGGATCGCCCTCCGGTACGGAGTCCAGGCCGACCTCGGCGCCCGTCGCCCGCTTCACCTCGGCGACCGCGTGTGCCATCGCCGACTGCATCCGCACGCCGAGCACGTCCAGCTTGAGCAGCCCGAGGTCCTCCACGTCGTCCTTGTCGAACTGCGCCATGGGCAGGCCCTCGCCGCTGGTCGGCACGACCGGCGTGCGGGAGAGCAGGGAGGCGTCCGACAGCAGCACGCCGCAGGGGTGCATGGCGACCCCGCGCGGGAGGGCGTCGAGCCCCTCGACCAGCTCCCACAGCCTGCCGTACTTCTCCTTCTCCCCCGCCAGCTCCCGCAGCTCGGGCAGCTCCTCCAGCGCCGTGCGGGCGTCGCGGGCGCGGATGTGCGGGAAGGACTTGGCGACGCGGTCGATCTCGGCCGGGTCCATGGACAGGGCGGCGCCCACGTCGCGGATGGCGTGGCGCACGCGGTACGTCTCCGGCATCGCGACCGTGGCGACCCGCTCGGTGCCGAAGCGGTCGATGATCGCGCGGTAGACCTCCAGGCGGCGCGCGGACTCCACGTCGATGTCGATGTCGGGGAGCACGACCCGCTCCCTGGACAGGAAGCGCTCCATCAGCAGCCCGTGCTCGACCGGGTCGGCGTGCGCGATGCCGAGGAGGTGGTTGACGAGCGAGCCCGCGCCGGAGCCGCGCGCGGCGACCCGGATGCCCATGCGCCGCACGTCGTCCACGACCTGGGCGACGGTGAGGAAGTACGAGGCGAAGCCGTGGTGGGCGATGATGTCCAGCTCGTGGTGCATCCGCTCCCAGTAGGCGCGGCGCCGGTCGTGGCCGCGCAGCACCATGCCCGCCGCCGCCCGGGAGGCGAGCGCGCGCTGGGCGGTGCGGCGGCCGGCGCCCACGAGGTGCGGCTCGGGGAAGTGGACGGCGCCCATGCCGAGGTCGTCGTCCGGGTCGACCAGGCACGCGGCGGCCGTGGCCCGCGTCTGCTCCAGCAGGCGGTGGGCCGTGTCCCGCCGGAAGCCCGCGGCCTCGACGATCCGTTCGGCGGCGTACCGCATGGCGTCCGCGCCCTTGAGCCAGGCCTCGCCGGAGTCCAGCTCCTTGGTGGCGTCGATCGGGACCAGGCGGCGGGCGGCGTCCAGCACGTCGGCGACCGGGCCCTGGCCGGGGTCGGCGTAGCGGACGGCGTTGGTCAGCACCGGCCGGACGCCCTGTTCGGCGGCGAGGCCGACGGTGCGGGCGGCCAGGCGCAGGGAGCCGGGGCCGGTCCCCTCGCGGCCGTGCCAGACGGCCTCCAGGCGCAGGGCGTCGCCGTAGACCTCCCGCCAGGGGGCGAGGAGCTTCGCCGCGCGGTCGGGGCGGCCCGCGGTGAGGGCGCGGCCGACGTCGGACCCGGGGCCGAGCAGGACGGTCAGGCCGGCACCGTGGTTGTCGGCGCGGGGCAGCAGCGGAGGGCCCTCGGCGGTGTGGGCGGCGGACACCAGCCGGCACAGGTCGGCCCAGCCGCGGGCGCCGTCCCGGGCGAGGAAGGTCACCCGCGGGGCCGACTCGTCGACGAAGGCGCCTCCGCGCACGGGGACGCGGCGCCGGCCCCGGCGTACGGAGGTCTCCGCGCGGTCCGCTTCGGACTCGGGGGCGGCCACCGCCAGCTCCGCGCCGAACAGCGGACGGACGCCCGCCTTCGCGCAGGCCTTGGCGAAGCGGACCGTGCCCGCGAGGGTGTCGCGGTCGGTGAGGGCGAGGGCGTCCATGCCCCGCTCGAAGGCGCGCTCGGCCAGCCGTTCCGGGTGGGAGGCGCCGTAGCGGGCGGAGAACCCGGAGACGGTGTGCAGATGCGTGAAACCCGGCACACGCACCTCCCGATCTCATGAACCGACGCCTTATCGAACGCCTGTTCCCCACTACCTCACCCCCACCATAGACCAATTTTCGAATATGTGTGCGACATCCATTCGGCCCCGCCCCACCTGCGCGAACGTCCGCCGGCCCGGACCGTGGGGGCATGTCGCACACCCCAGGCACCGGCACCCGGAGCGGCTCCTTCCTCGACGAGGTGAGAGACGCCGTTACCCCGCGGGCCACGCTGCTCGTGCTCGGCGTGATCGCGCTCCAGCTGCTGTTCATCGCCTCCTACGTGGGAGCGCTGCACGATCCGAAGCCGAAGGACGTGCCCTTCGGGGTGGTCGCACCCCCGGCGGCCGCCGAGCGGACGGTGAGCGGGCTGGAGCGCCTGCCCGGTTCGCCGCTGGACCCGCGCACGGTGGCCGACGAGGCGAGCGCCCGGAAGCAGATCATGAACCGGGAGATCGACGGCGCCCTGGTCGCCGGCCCCTCCGGCCGCACCGACACGCTGCTGGTCGCCTCCGGCGGCGGCACCGCCCTCGCCACCACCCTGGAGAGCCTCGTCACCCGGGCGGAGCGGTCCGAGGGCCGCACGGTGCGCACCGTCGACGTGGCCCCGGCCTCGGCCCAGGACTTCGACGGGCTGTCGTCCTTCTACCTGGTCGTCGGCTGGTGCGTCGGCGGCTATCTGTGCGCCTCGATCCTGGCGATCAGCACCGGCGCCCGGCCGGCCAACCCGCGCCGCGCGGCGATCCGGCTGATCGTGATGGCCCTGGTCGCGATCGTCGGCGGGCTCGGCGGCGCGGTGATCATCGGGCCGGTCCTGGGCGCGCTGCCCGGCAGCGTGGTGGACCTGTGGGGGCTCGGTGCGCTGATCACCTTCGCCGTGGGCGCCGCCACCCTCGCCCTCCAGGGCCTCTTCGGGATCGTCGGGATCGGGCTGGCGATCCTGCTGGTGGTGATCGCGGGCAATCCGAGCGCGGGCGGCGCCTTCCCGCTGCCGATGCTGCCGCCGTTCTGGAAGGCGATCGGCCCGGCACTGCCGCCGGGCGCGGGCACCTGGGCGGCCCGCTCGATCGCCTACTTCAAGGGCAACGACACGACCGTTCCCCTGCTGGTGCTGTGGGCGTGGGCGGTCGCGGGGACGGTGGTCACGGTGCTGGCGGCCGCGCTGCGCCGTGCGCGACGGGAGCCGGAACTGCCCACGCAGGCCGGCTGACCCGCCGCACGCACGCGGCGACCGGCCGAGCGTATTCACCCCTGTCCGAAAATCACCTCTTGCCTTCGGGCCGCCCCCGTGCGTCTACACGCGGTGGTGGCTCACCGGAGCCCGGCAGCCGGGCCGGGCAAGGGGAAGCCCCCGCACACCGGTTGGTGTGCGGGGGCTCGTAGTGCCGCCGGCTGCGCTTCGATGGACCGGTCTAGTAGACGCTGACGCCGTAGGCGCTCAGGGCCTCCGTGACCGGCTGGAAGAAGGTCGTACCGCCGGAGGAGCAGTTGCCGCTGCCGCCGGAGGTCAGACCGTACGCGGTGCCGTTGCTGCCGTAGAGCGAACCGCCGGAGTCACCGGGCTCGGCGCAGACCGTGGTCTGGATGAGCCCGCTGACGACGTCGCCGCCGCCGTAGTTGACGGTGGCGTTCAGGGCGGTGACCCGGCCGCTGTGGGTGCCGGTGGTGGAACCGTCACGGAGGACGGTGGTGCCCACGCTCGGGGTGGCCGCACGGGTGATGTCCACGCCGTTCGCGGTGCCGGGCCTGCTGACCGACCCGGTGTACCGCACGATGCCGTAGTCGTTGCCCGGGAAGCTGGAGGCGGCCGTCGAGCCGAGGACCGAGGTACGCGCGGAGTTCCCGTACCAGGTGCCCGCGCCGGCGGTGCAGTGACCGGCGGTCAGGAAGTACTCGGCACCGCTGCTGCTGCGGACGTTGAAGCCGAGGGAACAGCGCCCGCTGTTCGAGTAGATGGCGTCGCCGCCCTGGATGAGCTTGTTGAACGTGCCGGGGGTCCGCTTGATCGTGAGCGCGCCGGCCTTGTCGCCGGCCTGCTCCTTGATCTTCGCGATCTCGGCCTGGGAGACCGTGCTGTCGACCGTGAGAAGCACCCGGCCGGTCTTGCTGTCGACGGCCCAGGCGGTGCCCGGGACGTCGGCGTCGAGCACCGCGCCGCTGGCGCTGTTCAGCTCGGCGGCGCTGAAGGCGACGGGGGCGGGTGCCGCGTTCGCGCTGGGGATCGCGATCGCGGCTGCGGCCACGAGGCCGGCGGATACGGCGATCAGCCGAGTCCGTCTCGTGACACCGCTGCGGGGGGTGGTGCGCCTGATCCTCACTTTTCGTTCCTCCACGGGGGAAGTCGGGGGCCCTCTTGTGGGGTCGGGCCCGTGAGGCGCAGTCAGGGGTGAGACGTCCGGATCCCGGAAGCGTCGTGCCCCTGACAAGCGCTGAGGTTGGAGTATTCGGCCGAACGGCCGGTCGGCGCAAGGGTGCCTTTCGGCCGTCAACCTTTGAACGACTTGTTGCCGCCCCCCCGGCGGCGCTCAGCGCAGTTCGCGCTCCCCCGCCTCGACGCGGGTTTCCAGGGTGTTCCCGGGCGGCGGGAAGGGGCAGACGAAGTGGTCGGCGAAGGCGCACGGCGGCAGCAGCGCGCGGTTGAAGTCGACCGTCGTACGGCCGTCGGCGTCCGGTGCGGCCGGCCGCAGGAACCGGAAGCGGTAACTGGTGCTTCCGCTGGTGGCGTCGGCGAAGACGGCCCACAGCGAACCGTCCTCCTCGACGCTCACCTGGAGCGTGTGCTCCCGCCCGCCCAGCACGAAGGCCAGTTCCCCGCCGAGGCCGAGACCGCGCTCCCGCCCGTCCGCGTTCGGCACCCGCACGCTGCGCCGCCCGGTGCCGTACGGCGTGAAACGCCCCGGCACCGACCAGCGCGGGTCGTAGGGCGTGGCCGCGATGCCGCGGAACGCCCGCCGCGCCCCGGCGGCGGGGTCGAAGTCCCGCACCCCCCAGGCGCCTTCGCGGACCAGGACGACCAGGCGCCGCTCACCGCGGGCCACCCGGGCCCCGCTCACCGGGCCCGGGTCGGCCGTGAGCCTCGCCTCCCCGTCGAGGGGCCGGCCGTCCACGGTGATCCCGTCCGCCGGGCCGGCCCTCAGCAGCACCGCGTCACCGTCCGCCGTCCAGTTCCCGGGGAGGCCCGGCAGGTGCCCGTCCGGATGGTCCTCCAGCCAGTACGTGCCGGTCAGCGCGAGGGGCCCGTAGGGCGCCGCGACCGTCGCCACGCGCTGCTCGTGCCACCGCTTCCACGCGTCGGATGCGTCCGTCGTCATGGGAGCAACCCTCCCATGACGGACGTCTCAGCAACTGCAGCCGCAGTCGCAGCCGCCGCATCCGCACCCGTCGTCGCCGCAGCACTCGCAGCAGCCGCCGCACTCGCAGCAGCTGCCGCAGTCGCACTGGGAGCACGCCGACTGCCTGCGCTCCCCGCTCCAGGGGTCGTGGTACGTGCCGCAGCACATCTGGCACGTGCAGGCCAGCCCCAGCCACACGGCGCACCCCGCCAGCAGCCCCCGGCGGTCCCGGCGCGGCGGCTGCGGAGGCCCCGGCGCCCCGGGACCGCCGGGGGTGCCCGGAGGGGCGTACGGATGGCTGCCGTGGGCGCACGAGACGGTGCCGAATGCGCGGTCGACCGAGGCGCCCAGCTCGTGCACGAGCAGCCGGTGGACCAGCCGCCCGTCGCCGAACTCCGCCTCGCGCAACGCGAGCCGCACCCCGTGCACGGCGTCGTCGGCGAGCCGCCGGGCCTCGGTGAGCGGGGTCCCGGTGGCGGTGAGCGGGTTCCAGGCGCCCGACGCGGCGTCAGCCTCCTTGTCCTCCACGGCGTCGAGGAGGTGGGCGAGCCGGCCGAAGAGGCGCCCGGCCTCGGCCAGCGCCGCGGCGTTGTGCGGGCGTCCAGCGAGGTGGGCGGTGTGCGCGAACGCGGCGGCGGTCGCGGTCTCGGTCGGCTCGGTGACGGTGAGCAGCGGCGTGCCGGGCCCGGCGAGCGCCTCGATGCCGCCCTGCCGGTCCACGGCGTCGACCAGTACGGCGGTGTCGAATCCGACGGCGCCGCCGCTGCGGGCGCCGGCCGCGTCCCAGCCCGCCGCGACCCGGCGGGCCGCACGCGCCACCGGCCGGCGGGCCAGCACCCCGTCCCCGTCGGCGACGTGGTCGCGCACCTTGGCCGAGGCCAGCACCAGGGAGACGGCCGCGGCGAGCCGGGCGCCCTCGCCGTGCGCGACGGACGCGGTGCGCATCCCGCGCAACGGACAGGGCCCGGCGGTGCGCCGTCCGGCACCCGCGCCCTCCCGCCCGGCCTGAGCCTCCGTCAGAACCGATATGAGCAGCCCGTCATAGTTCGTCACGATGCGTGCGAACTGGCCGTGGTCCTTGCGCAGGGCGAGACACAGCCCGCACAGATGCGCCATCCACTGGCTCGTGAGGCTTTCTCCGAGCCGGTGCCTGCAAGGCCTGACGATTCCGAACACGACGTTCCCCCGTGATTCCTGCGACGCTGAGCCGCGGCATCGTACCGATCCGGGGGTTCACCCGTACGCACCCGCCCTCACCCGTCCGCCGGGAAGAATCATATTTCACTCACAGTCAGCATCCGTTTGGGAAACGACCCTTGGGACACAAGGACTCTCGACGGATTCGCTGTGCACCAGTACCGTCACAAACCCCCCGCGCGGCGTCTATCCACTTGGCGCGACGTCCGCATCATGGATGACCATAGGGCTGCGGAAGCACGAAAGACCGCTGTGAGAGGAGGCGTCCATGGGATCGGTACGCAAGGCGAGTGCGTGGCTCGGCCTCGTCGACGACAACGATGACGAGCGCTATTACGACGACGACTACACCGAGGGCACCGAGCCCCGCGACGCCTGGGTCACCGACCCGCGGGTGAAGGTGGCCTCGGACGTGGCCGAGGAGAAGGGCCGCCGCATCGCGACGGTCACCCCGGACAGCTTCCGGGACGCACGGTCCATCGGCGAGCTGTTCCGGGACGGGGTCCCGGTCATCATGAACCTGACGGCCATGGAGGCCACCGACGCGAAGCGGGTGGTCGACTTCGCGGCCGGGCTGATCTTCGGCCTGCGCGGTTCGATCGAGCGGGTCTCCACCCGGGTGTTCCTGCTGAGCCCGGCCGACACCCAGGTCATCAGCGGCGAGCCCGCCGCGCACCGTTCCGACGGTTTCTTCAACCAGAGCTGAGGCGGGGCCGCACCGCACGGCCCCGCTCCCCCGCCGGACCACCGGGTCCGCCCCGCCGGACCACCGCCCGGGACCTACCGGAAGGCGTCGAGTCCGGTGAGCGCCTTGCCCAGCACCAGTTGGTGCATCTCGACGGTGCCCTCGTAGGTGAGCACCGATTCCAGGTTCGTCGCGTGCCGCATCACGGGGTACTCGAGGGAGATCCCGTTGGCGCCGAGGATCGTGCGGGCCGTACGGCAGATGTCGATGGCCTCGCGTACGTTGTTGAGCTTGCCGAAGCTGACCTGCTCGGGACGCAGGCGGCCGGCGTCCATGCGCCGCCCGAGGTGGTGGGCGAGCAGAATCCCCTTGTGCAGTTCGACCGCCATGTCGGCGAGTTTGGCCTGGGTCAGCTGGAAGCCGCCGATGGGCCGCCCGAACTGTTCCCGCGACTTCGCGTACTCCACGGCCGCCTCGAAGGAACTGCGGGCCGCCCCCATCGAACCCCAGACGATGCCGTAACGGGCGTGCGTGAGGCAGCCGAGCGGCCCGCGCAGACCGGTGACCCCGGGCAGTACGGCGTCGGCGGGCAGCCGTACGTCGTCGAGGACCAGCTCACTGGTGACGCTGGCCCGCAGCGACCACTTGTGCCTGATCTCGGGCGCGGAGAAACCGGCGCTGTCGGTCGGGACGACGAACCCGCGGATGCCGTCCTCGGTCTGGGCCCACACCACGGCGACGCCCGCCACGGAGCCGTTGGTGATCCACATCTTGCGCCCGTTGAGCACCCAGTCGCCGCCGTCGCGCGTGGCGCGGGTGCGCATGTGGGCGGGGTCGGAACCGTGGTCGGGCTCGGTCAGCCCGAAGCAGCCGATGACCTCGCCGGCGGCCATGCGCGGCAGCCACGCCTCCTTCTGCTCCTCGCTGCCGAAGCGGTGGATGGCGTACATGGCGAGGGAGCCCTGCACGGAGACCAGGGAGCGGATGCCGGAGTCGGCCGCCTCCAGCTCCAGGCAGGCCAGCCCGTACTGCACGGCGCTCGCGCCGGCGCAGCCGTACCCCTTCAGCGACATGCCCAGCGCGCCGATGCCGCCGAGTTCACGGGCCAGCTCCCGGACACCGGGCAGCTCGCCCTTCTCGTACCAGTCCGCGACGTACGGCAGCACCCGGTCGGCGGCCCAGTCGCGCACGGTGTCCCGGACCGCCAGGTCCTCCGGCTCCAGGAGGTCGTCGAGACCGAGCGGATCGGCGGGGTCGAACGCGGGCAACTGGGGGGACGCGGCCATGGGACACCCTCCGGGAACGATAAAACTAGCAGCGCTAGTTACGGCTCGAAGCCGACGTTACGCGGCAGTCTCCCGCACGTCCACCCTGCTCCGCCCCCACCCGCCGTGAGCCGCCGCACCCCTCGGCCGGCGGGCGGAGCGGCCCGCGGGCACCCCGCCGGCGACGGGCGCTCACACCGGGACGCGTGTCTCCACCGCGTCCCGGGGTGCGGGCACCGCGACCGCCCCCGCCTCCGCGACCTCCTCCGCTCCCGCCTCCACGCCCGCCTCGCACTGCATCACCCGCGGCAGCCGCGACGCCATCGCCGCCCCCAGCAGCAGCAACCCCGCACTCACCACCAACGTCACATGCAGCCCGTGCACGAACGCGTCGGCGGCCGCCCGCCGCAGGGCGGCCCCCGCAGGCCCCCCGAGCCGCGCGGCAACCTCGTACGCCTCCCCCAGCGAATGCCCCGCCGCGACCGACGCCCACGCCGGCACCCCGGGCACGCCCCCCGCCGGCCCGGGCGCGTACGCCATGTTCATCACGCTGCCGAGCAGCGCGATCCCGATGCCGGCCCCCAGCTGGTACGACGTCTCCCCGATCGCCGCCGCCCCGCCGGCCTGCGCCTGCGGCGCCTCGCTCAGCATCGACTCGTACGCCCCGAAGAGCGTCGTCTCCAGACCGAAGCCGAGCAGCACGAAGCCGGACACCATCAGCGCGCAGTCGTCGGTCCGGCCCATCGCCGTCAGCAGCACCACCGCGAAGGCCGTCAGGCAGAATCCGGTGCACACCATCCGCCGCGGCCCGAACCGGCGCAGCAGCCGCGCGCCCGCCAGCCCCGCGGCCATCGCCGCGAAGGTCAGCGGCAGCAGCCGCAGCCCGGTCTGCAGCGGGGACAGCCCGAGCACGAGCTGCAGGTACTGCGCCGCGATCAGCTCCAGACCCACCAGCGCCAGCATCGCCAGCACGATGCACCCCACCGACGTGCTGAACGCCGGCCGGCGGAACATCGCGAGGTCCACCAGCGGATGCGTGCGCCGCCGCTGCCGCCGTACGAAGGCGGTCAGCAGGGCCGCGCCCGCCACCAGCGGCAGCACGGTGAGCACGCTCGCCACCGGCTCGCCGCCGCCCAGCCGCTTCACGCCGAGGACCACGCCGAACAGGCCGCCCGCCGCCATCAGCGCGCCGACCACGTCCCAGGGCCCGCGGCCGTCGCCCTTCGACTCGGGCAGCAGCAGCCGCCCCACCGGCAGACCGACCAGCATCAGCGGGATGTTGACGAGGAAGACCGAGCCCCACCAGAAGTGCTCCAGCAGGAAACCGCCGACCAGCGGGCCGACCGCCGCGCCGACCGCGGCCACGGCGCTCCAGACGCCGATGGCCAGCGCCCGCTCCCGCCGGTCGGGGAAGACCTGCCGCAGGATCGACAGCGTGGCCGGCATGATCATGGCGCCGCCGACGCCGAGCAGCGCCCGGGCCAGGATCAGGACCTGGGCGCTGTCCGCGACGGCCGCGAGCGCGGAGGCCACCCCGAAGAGCGCGTACCCGAGGAGAAGGACGCGTCTGCGGCCCACCCGGTCGCCCAGCGTGCCGAACAGGATCAGCAGCGAGGCGCAGACGAGGGGGTAGGCGTCGACGATCCAGAGCAGTTCGATCGCGCCGGGGCGCAGGTCCTCGGTGACGGCGGGGACCGCCACGTGCAGCACGGTCGCGTCGACGGCGACCAGCAGCAGGCTGACGCAGAGGACGACCAGGACCACCCAGCGGTTGGCACCGGCCCCGGCCGTCCGACGGCGCAGCGCGGTGACAGCCGTGATCGTCCCGGACATGTACGTACCTCCAAGATGTCCCTCGCGTCGGCGGGCTGCGCGGGGTGGGGACTCCCCTGCGGGTCGGCCGGAGCGGAGCGGGGGCTCCGGGCCGTGCGGCGGAACGCGAGTGACTCGCCAGAGTACGCGAGACCCTCCTCCACGCATGTGGCGGGCCTCACACATCCCGTGTCGCCCGTGTGGCGTCCGCCACCGCGCTGCTCCGGCGGGCGGGGCGTCCTCGCGCCCGGCCGATAATCGGGCCCGTGACCGATCTTGAGACGCACGCGCCGGGCCGCGCCGGTGCCCTGCGCCGGGCCGCCCCGGCGCTCCTCGGCTACGCGGCCGTGCGCGCCCTGGGCCTGCTCGCCCTGGCCCTGTGGAGCGCCGCGCGCGACAAGAGCGCGTACACGCTGCTGACCGCCCGCTGGGACTCCCTCTGGTACACCCGGGTCGCCGAGCTGGGGTACGGCTACGAGGTGCGCCTGCCGAACGGCGACGTGCACTCCGACCTGGCCTTCTTCCCGATGCTGCCCTGGCTGGAGCGGCTCGGCGCGACGGTGACGCCCCTGTCGCACGCCGACGCGGGGTTCGTCGTCTCGCTGCTCGCCTCGCTCACCGCGGCCTGGGGGATCTTCGCGGTGGCGGAGCACGCCCACGGCCGCCGGGCGGGGGTGTGCGCGGTGTTGCTGTGGGCCGTGCTGCCGGTCGGGGTCGTGCAGTCGATGGCGTACAGCGAGTCCCTGTTCACGGCGCTGGCCGCCTGGTCGCTGTACGCGGTGCTGACCGGCCGCTGGGTGACGGCGGGGGCGCTGGCCGCGCTGGCCGGACTGACCCGCCCGGTGGGGCTCGCGGTGACGGCGGCGGTGTGGGCGGCTGCGCTCGCGGCCTGCGTGCGCAGCCGGAGCGGCACCGTCCCGGACGGTGCCCGCGGCCCGGGGCGCGCCCCCTCCGACGGCGCGCGGCGCGTGCTGGGCGTGCTCCTCGCACCCCTGGGCGCCGCCGGTTACGTGCTGTGGGTCGGCCACCGCACCGGCAAGGGCCCGTTCGGCTATCTCGACGTCCAGGCCGGCTGGCGCAACGGCTTCGACGGGGGCGCGGCCTTCGCCCGCTTCGTCGCCGAGAAGTTCACGTCGTTCTCCTCGGTCCCGGCGGGCGTCGGACTCGTCGTCGGGGTCGCGCTGCTCGTCCGGCTCTACGCCGAGTGCGTGCGGCGGCGCCAACCGCTCGCGCTGCTGGTGTACGCGGGCGCCGTCACCGTCCTCGCCCTGTGCGCTTCGAGCTACTTCGGCTCGAAGCCCCGGCTGCTGCTGCCCGCCTTCCCCCTGCTGCTGCCCCTCGCCGTGGCCCTGGCCCGGCTGCGGACCTCCAGGTCGGCGCCGGTCGTGGGCGCCGTGGCGGTGGCGTCGGCGGCGTACGGGGCGTTCTGGCTGAACGGCTCCGGCCCGCCCTGACCGGGCCCGGGCGCCCGATGACCGCCGGGAGAATTCCGCACCAGCATTCGGTGAACGAATTCATAAGCACGATAAAACAGCCGACCGGACCGATCAAAAGAATTGAAGTCCGCAACCCGCCCGCATTGCGGATTCCCCGGAAATAGACCTCCCCCTGAGAGCAATCCCACATCACATCGTCATCACAAAGCCGTTGATTCGGCCGGGATCACTCCTCACTCGCTGTAACGTCGATTGGGTGCGTACCGAACGGAAGCTCACCCGTCTGGACCGGGTGTTCGCGAGACTGGACCGGGAGCCGGAACGGCCGGCGCTCCTGGACGTGCCGGAGATGAGCCGGCACAGGTTCGCGCTGTTCGCCGGAACCCTCGCCTTCTACCTCGCGATCGTGTGGGCCGTACTGATCACCTCGTGGCTGGTCCGGCTCGACTGGCAGGTCATGTTCTTCCGGCCCTACCAGCAGTGGCCCGGCATCCACGCGTTCGTCGACTACTACGTGGTGCTGGGCCAGCGCGGCCCCACCGCCGTGATGGTCGCGGCCTGGCTGGGCTGGCGCTCCTGGCGGCAGCACACGCTGCGGCCCCTGCTCGCGCTCGGCGTCTCGCTGCTCCTGCTGAACGTCACGGTCGGTGCCGCCAAGTACGGCATGGGCCGGCTGGGGCCGCACTACGCGACCACGATCGGTTCGAACGAGATGTGGCGCGGCGGCGATATATTTCCGAGCGGTCACACCGCGAACGCCGTCGTCACCTGGGGCATCCTCGCCTACCTGGCCTCGACGCCGAGGGCGCGGCGCTGGCTGTCGGCCCTGTCGGCGGTGGTGTCGCTCGGGGTGGGCATGTCCACCGTCTACCTCGGTACGCACTGGCTCAGCGACGTGCTCCTCGGCTGGGCCGCGGGACTGCTGATCCTGCTGGCGCTGCCGTGGTTCGAGCCGCTGATCACCCGCGCCGAGGCCCGGATCCTCGGCCTGCGCGACCGCCGGTACGCCCGCCCGGGCCGTCCGGGAGACACGAAGCGGCCGGCCGGCCCGCCCGTGGCCGCCGCCCCGCCCGCCTCCGTCCAGGAGGAGAGCCCGGCCCGCGAGCCGGTCGCCGCGCCCCGCACCCGGGCCCCGGCGTACCTGGCTCCGGGGCCGCACACGACCCGCTCGGACCGCACGCCGGTGACCCCGGCCGGCAGCCGCCGGCCACCGCACGCCGACCGCCACCCGCGCAACGCGGCCCCCGCCGCACGCCCCGTGTCGGGCGGCTGACCCCTGCGCGCGCCGGTGCGCACGGGCGCCTGTCCCGCGTCTCAGCCCTTCCAGGCCCGGGTCACCCGGCCGCCCTTCACCTCGAAGTTGAGGCGGCCCACGCGGTACTCCATGGTGATGACCGTCCCCGGTGCCAGGGACCGCACCGTCGGCCAGCCCCGCTGCCGAGCGAGCCGTTCGGCGGCGTCGGAGTCGAGGCCCACATACGTGTCCGGACTGTCCTGGGGTTCGGCCGGTGGTGTCGGAATGGGTGCCATGCCGCCACGCTAAGCCCTGCCCCACGGAGGGGGAAGCCCAGGCCGGTAACGGAGACCACGGACGCCCCCGCGGTCACACTTCTGTCACAGGGTCACGGGCTGCGTTCCGGTCCGACGCGCCACACGGAGGGGTGGTTCCGCGCCTCTTCCGCGGGCGTGCGGGGTGAATTTCCGCATGTCGCGCCACCGCTTCGAATAAGCGGACGGAAAAGACCTCCGGAGCACCCCGCAACCGCCGCGCATTCCACGCTCGAACGGTCCCGGTCGGACTTCGAACGGGCTTGCCGGGAACGTAAATCGACACGGAAAACTCATCCGGCGCTCACAGGTCCTCCACTCCTGTGGGCCGGCTCGGCCCGGCCGGGGCCGCACCCCTCGCGGTGGGCCCGGAGGAGGAAAAGCGGGCGCACCGGACGTGCCGGGGTCCCGAGGAGCAAGGCGCCGAGTCCGCCGGAGGTCACGGACGGGTGCTGTCCGCGACCGTCAGGGCTCCACCGCGGCGACCGACACCGACAGGTCGTTGTCCCGGGTGTAGTACGGCCCCGCCGCCACGGGCCCGTGCGGCGTCTCCAGGCGGGTGCGCGGATAGGTGAGGACCGGGTGCTTGTCGGCGACGTCGTCCAGCAGCCGGGCGAGGCGCACCACCGGGCCGGACCCGCCGGCGGGCCGCAGCCACAGGTCCCACTCGCCCGGCGCGAGGGCGACGTAGGGCACGGTGAGGCCGAAGTCCGCCCGGTCGGCCGCGACGTCCAGCCGGCGCACGTCTCCCGCGCCGCCGCCCGGCCGGGACCGCAGCTCGGCGTGGGCGCCGGCGGCGAACTGCGTGCCGTACACCCGCCCGCGCACGGTCAGCCCGTCCTCCGCGAGGCTCAGCTCGCCCGTCTCCGCGTGCGGGGCCCGCAGCCAGCTGCGGACGGTGAGGTTGCCCTGCCGGTCGGCGTACGGGATGCGGACGGCGACGTGCCCGAGCAGTCCGCTGGGAGCGCGGTCGGCGAGCGGGCGCAGGTCGGTGACGCCGGGCACCAGGCGCCGCGGCTCGTCGTCGGACACACGCGCGTAGGCGTCCCAGCGGCCCTCGGGCAGGGACACGCTGCTGGGCAGCGCGGCCCGCAGCCGGCCCTCGGCGGCCGGGGCGAGCGGCAGGCCGACCTCTTCGTCGGCGGCGCCGACACGGCGCAGCACGAGGGCCGCCCGGGCGTCCCCGTGCGCGGCGACCTCGAAGGTGAGACCGCCCGCGGAGTCGCCGACGCAGTCGGCGCGCAGCGGGGCGGCCGATGCGGCCGGCGGCGTCATGCGGTGCGGTTCCTCCCTGGACTTCCCATCGTCCGGTGAGACCCTGAACCCGGTCTTCTGGTTGTCCGTGCCCGATTGCGATGTGGTCACGGCCGTGGCACGTCCGGTCACCCGGTTCATTCACTGATTTCATGATATGTCGACTCCCGGCCAGACCGGCGGCCGCCCGCCCCGCATCCTCAACCCACGTGCGTGTCAAGCCACTTGGACGTCGGCGGGTGATCCGCGCCGACCGGGGGCCGCCGTCTCCCGCGGTCCGATTCCGTCGGCCGTGAGGCGTGACCCCCGCCACGGATCACCCGTTGTCTTCTGCATGAGCCGGGGACCGCCCGGACCACGGCCCGGGAGCCACCCGGTCCGGACTCGCACCGCATCCCGAGGAGCCACCCGTGCCGCGCATGCTCGACGTCAGCGACGACGTACGCGCCGAGATCGGCGACGAAGAAGCCGACCGCCTGCTCGCCGGGGAGTCCGCCCCGGGCAGCTACGACTGCACGTCCTGCCGCACCCCGGGCGACTGCGAGCAGGAGCGCACCAGCACCGTTCTCTTCGTCGGCGAGGAGACCGCCGTCCTCGCCTTCGCCCACGCCGGCTGCCTGCCCTCACAGGTCGTCAAGGTCACCGAGGAGCAGCTCCAGGGGGCGGTGCGTTCCATCAACGCCGACCACGCCCGCCCCGACCACGCCCGCCCCGAGCCCGCGCGGGCCGTCCCCGAGAAGGCGGCGCCCGAGCAGGCCGAGCTCGGTGTCACCAGCGGACTGATCCTGATCGCCGGGGAACTGCACCCGGCCCTGGTGGTGGAGCCGACCGCCCCCATCGCGCGGCCCGGTACGGCCGGCCTCGGCGACGACTTCCTGCCGCTCCTCATCGAGCAGGGCTTCATGCCGGTCACCGAGCTGGCCACCGCACCGTCCGTGCTGCACGGCTGGTCGGTGCTGCTCGCGATGGGCCAGCTGCACGCGGTGCTCCAGCCGGGGACCGACGGCGGCCGGCCGGTGGCCTGGTGGCAGGCGCACCAGCCGCTCCAGGTCACCGAGGGCTGGCGCACCGCGGCCAACAAGCACCAGCAGGTGCTGATGTTCGCGGCGCCCGTGGGGTCGATCGGACGGCAGCCGCGCGAGGACCTGCTGCGGGACGCCCTGGACAAGGCCGCGGCGAACGGGCAGCTGGTCGCGGCGGCACTGCCGCTGGCCGGGACCTGAGCGCCGCCCCCGCGGGTGCCGGACCGGCGCTGCCCGGGCCGCATCCCTTCCCGCGCCGTGTCGTTTGGACATACGTGTACGCATACGACGCCTTCCACCGCCAGGGTGGCCCTTCGGCCACACCGATCTACGACGCGCTCTACGCCGAGTACGTCCGGTCCTTCCGATCGCTGCCGGGCGATCGCAGCGGCGAGGAGGAGCTGGGGTTCACGTCGTTCGTGAGCATCCCGCGCAGCAGGGGCGGGTACAGCGCCTACAGCGCGGGGGCCCACAGCGCCCGGGCCGGCCAGCAGTCGGTGTGGCAGCGCGTCGGTACGCACCACGTGCCGGCCGCGCTGCCCCCGGCCCCGCGCTCGGCCACCTGACGGCCACCGCGAGCGACGAGAGAGGGCGACCCCGGCCGGGGTCGCCCTCTCTCGTCGCTCGCGGTGCTACTTCTTCTTCGCGCCGCGCTTCTCGCGCACCCGCACCGAGAGGTGGATCGGCGTCCCCTCGAAGCCGAACTCCTCACGCAGCCGGCGCTCGATGAAGCGCCGGTAGCCCGCCTCGATGAAGCCGGAGGCGAAGAGCACGAACCGCGGGGGCCTGGTGCCCGCCTGGGTGCCGAACAGGATGCGCGGCTGCTTGCCGCCCCGCACCGGATGCGGGTGGGCGGCGACCAGCTCGCCGAGGAAGGCGTTCAGCCGGCCCGTCGGGACGCGGGTCTCCCAGCCGGCCAGGGCCGTCTCGATCGCGGGGACCAGCTTCTCCATGTGCCGGCCGGTCTGCGCCGAGACGTTGACCCGCGGCGCCCACGCCACCTGGCCCAGCTCGGTCTCGATCTCCCGCTCCAGGTAGTAGCGGCGCTCCTCGTCGAGGGTGTCCCACTTGTTGTAGGCGACGACGATCGCGCGGCCCGCCTCGACGGCCATGGTGACGATCCGCTGGTCCTGGACCGAGATCGACTCTGAGGCGTCGACGAGGATGACGGCGACCTCCGCCTTCTCGACGGCGGCGGCGGTGCGCAGTGAGGCGTAGTAGTCGGCGCCCTGCTGGAGGTGGACGCGCTTGCGGATGCCCGCCGTGTCGACGAACTTCCAGGTCACGCCGCCCAGCTCGATCAGCTCGTCGACGGGGTCGCGGGTGGTGCCGGCCAGTTCGTTGACGACGACGCGCTCCTCGCCGGCCACCTTGTTCAGCAGGGAGGACTTGCCGACGTTGGGGCGGCCGATCAGCGCGATGCGGCGCGGGCCGCCGACGGCGGTGCCGAAGGTCTGGGCCGGAGCCTCGGGCAGGGCCTCCAGCACCCGGTCCAGCATGTCGCCGGTGCCGCGGCCGTGCAGCGCGGAGACCGGGTGCGGCTCGCCGAGTCCCAGCGACCACAGGTAGGAGGCGTCGGCCTCGCCGCTCTGGCCGTCCACCTTGTTGGCGCACAGCACGACGGGCTTGCCGGCCTTGCGCAGCAGCCGTACGACCGCCTCGTCGGTGTCGGTGGCGCCGACCTTGGCGTCCACGACGAAGACGACCGCGTCGGCGGCCTCGATCGCGTACTCGGCCTGCGCGGCCACGGAGGCGTCGATGCCGAGGACGTCCTGCTCCCAGCCGCCGGTGTCGACGACCTTGAAGCGGCGGCCGGCCCACTCCGCCTCGTAGGTGACGCGGTCGCGGGTGACGCCGGGCTTGTCCTCGACGACGGCCTCGCGGCGGCCGATGATCCGGTTCACCAGGGTCGACTTGCCGACATTGGGGCGGCCGACGACGGCGAGGACGGGCAGGGGGCCGTGCCCGGCCGCCTCGATCGCGCCCTCCACGTCCTCGGCGTCGAAGCCCTCTTCCGCTGCGAGCTCCATGAACTGCGCGTACTCGGCGTCGCCGAGCGCCCCGTGGTCGTGCTCCTCGCCCGAGTCCTCGGAGTGGATGTGGTCGTTCATGAAGTCCGTACCTCGTTCATCGTGGTGATCGGTGGTGCACCCCTTCACTGGGTGATCCACTACTCGGGTGTCGCCCGGCGCCCGGTGAGGCGCCTGGCGTTTTCCAGGTGCGCGGTGAGCTGCTTCTGGATGCGTTCGGTGGCCTCGTCCAGTGCCTTGCGGGTGCGCCGTCCGCTGCCGTCGCCCGCGTCGAAGGGGTCGCCGAAGACGACGTCGACGCGGGAGCGCAGCGGGGGCAGCGCCTTTATCAACCGTCCGGGCCGGTCGGTGCTTCCCAGCACGGCGACCGGAACGATCGGGGCGCCGCTGCGGACCGCGAAGTAGGCGAGCCCGGCGCGCAGCGAGGCGAAGTCCCCCTCGCCCCGGGTGCCCTCCGGGAAGATGCCCAGTACGCCGCCGTTCTCCAGGACGCCGAGGGCGCGGGCGATGGCCGTGCGGTCGGTGGAGTGGCGGTCCACCTTCAGCTGGCCGATGCCGGTCAGGAACGGGCCGAGCGGGCCGACGAACGCCTCCTTCTTGATCAGGAAGTGCGTCGGCCGGGGGGCCACGCCCATGACCATCGGACCGTCGATGTTGTGCGCGTGGTTGACGGCGTAGATCACCGGGCCGGTGGCGGGCACCCGCCAGGCACCGAGCACGCGGGGCTTCCACAGCCCGTACATCAGGCCGACGCCGATGCGCCGCCCGACCTCGGCGCCCTGCGCCGACGGGACCTCGGTCACTTGCCCGCCCGCTTCTCCCCGACGAGGGTGACGACGCACTCGACGACCTGCGCGAGGGTGAGCTCGGTGGTGTCCACCTCGACCGCGTCGCCGGCCTTGGCCAGCGGAGAGGTCTTGCGGCTGGAGTCGGCCGCGTCCCGCTTGATCAGGGCCTCGCGGGTGACGTCGATGTCGGCGCCCTTGAGTTCGCCGCTGCGGCGGGCGGCGCGGGCCTCCGCCGAGGCGGTGAGGAAGATCTTCAGGTCGGCGTCCGGCAGCACGGTCGTGCCGATGTCGCGGCCCTCGACGACGATACCGAGCGGGGCGGCGGCGGCGATGGTGCGCTGCAGCTCGGTGATCCGGGTCCGCACCTCGGGGACGGCGCTGACCGCGCTGACCCTGGAGGTGACCTCCTGGGTGCGGATCGGGCCGGCCACGTCCACGCCGTCGACCGTGATGGCCGGGGCCGCCGGGTCGGTGCCGGAGACGATCTCGGGCTTGCCGGCCGCGGCGGCGACGGCGTGCGGGTCGTCGGTGTCGATGCCGTTGGTCACCATCCACCACGTGATCGCCCGGTACTGGGCCCCGGTGTCCAGGTAGCGCAGGCCGAGCTGCGCGGCGACGGCCTTCGACGTGCTCGACTTGCCCGTGCCGGACGGGCCGTCGATGGCGACAATCACGGCCGGGACGGTCGGGGCGGCGCCGTTTTCCACGGGGGGACACCTTCCTGGTGCGGTGCGGTGGGTGGTGTGCGGGACGCGAACGCGCCCCGCACCAGGTTACTGGCTCCCCGGGGCCCCTCCGACAGGCGCCCGATCCCCGGGATCACTGCCGGATCGCCCAGCCCCGTTCCTTCAGGGCCGCCGTCAGCACGGGGGCGGTCGTCGGCTCGACCATCAGCTGGACCAGACCGGCCTGCTGCCCGGTCGCGTGCTCGATCCGTACGTCCTCGATGTTGACCCCGGCCCGTCCCGCGTCCGCGAAGATACGGGCCAGCTGGCCGGGCTGGTCGTCGATGAGGACGGCCACGGTCTCGTAGAGCCGGGGGGCGCTGCCGTGCTTGCCCGGGACCCGCACCTGCCCGGCGTTGCCGCGGCGCAGCACCTCGGCGATGCCGGTGCCGCCCTCCCGGCGCTTGTCGTCGTCGGCGGACTGCAGGGCGCGCAGGGCCCGCACCGTCTCCTCCAGGTCGGCGGCGACGTCGGTGAGCAGGTCGGCGACCGGCCCCGGGTTCGCGGAGAGGATGTCGATCCACATCCGGGGGTCGGAGGCGGCGATCCGGGTCACGTCGCGGATGCCCTGCCCGCACAGCCGTACGGCGGCCTCCTCGGCGTGCTCCAGGCGGGCGGCGACCATGCTGGAGACCAGGTGGGGCATGTGGGAGACGAGGGCGACGGCGCGGTCGTGGGCGTCCGCGTCCATCACCACCGGCACCGCCCGGCAGTGCGAGACCAGTTCCAGGGCGAGGTTCAGCACCTCGGTGTCGGTGTCCCGGGTGGGGGTCAGCACCCAGGGGCGGCCCTCGAAGAGGTCGCCGGTGGCGGCCAGCGGGCCGGACTTCTCCCGGCCGGACATGGGGTGCGTGCCGATGTACGCGCTCAGGTCGAGGCCGCGCGCCTCCAGCTCGCGCCGGGGGCCGCCCTTGACGCTGGCCACGTCGACGTACCCGCGGGCGGCGCCGCGCGCCATGGCGTCGGCGACCACGTCGGCCACCAGGGCGGGCGGGGCGGCGACGATCGCGAGGTCGACGGGCCCGGCCGGCGGCTCGTCGGTGCCGGCACCCAGCGCGGCGGCCGTGCGGGCCTGCTCCGGGTGGTGGTCGGCGAGGTGGACGGTGACGCCCCGCCGGGTCAGGGCGAGGGCGGCGGAGGTCCCGATGAGGCCGGTACCGATGACGAGGGCGGTTCTCACTGGGCGATGTCCTTGCGCAGGGCCGCGGCGGCGCCGAGGTAGACGTGGGCGATCCCGGCGCGGGGCCGGTCGGACTCGACGTGGGCGAGGATCCGGACGACCCGGGGCATGGCGCCCTCGATGTCCAGTTCCTGGGCGCAGATCAGCGGGACGTCGGTGATGCCGAGCTTGCGGGCGGCGGCGGCCGGGAAGTCGCTGTGCAGGTCGGGGGTGGCCGTGAACCAGATGCTGATCAGGTCCTCGCCGGTCAGGCCGTTGCGCTCCAGGACCTCGGTCAGCAGGGCCGCGACCTGCTCGTCCATGTGTCCGGCTTCGTCCCGCTCCAGTTGGACGGCGCCCCGGACCGCTCGTACCGCCACGGCGATGCTCCTTGCTGCTGACGTGCGTATCGGTTCTTGGTCCGTCCAGCGTAGTCAGCCCGCCGCCCACCGGCCCGGGGCGCCCGTCTCCTGAGACGCCGGCCCCGGCGGGAGTCCTCCCCCGCATCCCCCGCATCCCCCGGAGTGACGACATGACCCACCGTCCGACCCGTCGTACGGTCGCCGCTGCCCGAGGTGCGGATCGCGGTGGAGGGAAACCCGGCCCGGCCGGCCTGAGGCGCTGCGCGCGAATCCGGACCTCCTGGGGGGGCGTGGGGTCAGGCGTCCCAGAGCGCTCCGAGGGCGAGGAGGTCGGTCCGGTACTCGATGCGGTCCGCCCACTCGGCCGGCCAGGCGTCGGCGCCCAGGTACGCGCCCGCGAAGGCGCCCGCGAGGCAGGCGATGGAGTCGGAGTCGCCCGAGGTGCAGGCGGCGCGGCGCAGGGCGGTCAGGGGCTCGTCCACGAAGAGCAGGAAGCAGAGCAGTCCGGCGGTCACCGCCTCCTCGGCGATCCAGCCCTCGCCGACCGCGAGGCAGGGGTCGGTCTCCGGCGACACGGTGCGCGCCGCCTGCTGGAGCCGGTCGAGCGCCGCCAGGCACTCGTCCCAGCCGCGGGCGATGAAGTGCTCGGGCGTCGGGTCCTGGGCGCGGGTCCACAGGTCGCCCAGCCAGCGCTCGTGGTAGCGGGTGCGGTTGTCGTAGGCGTACGACCGCAGCAGCCCGACCAGTCCGGTCGGCTCGGCTCCCTCCGCGAGCAGCCGGACGGCGTGTGCGGTGAGGTCGGAGGCGGCGAGCGCGGTGGGGTGCCCGTGGGTGAGCGCGGACTGCAACTGGGCGGCGCCGGCGCGCTGTTCGTCGCTCAGACCGGGGACGAGCCCGACCGGTGCGACGCGCATGTTGGCGCCGCAGCCCTTGGAGTGGACCTGGCTGGCGTCCTGCCAGGGACGGTCCGGTCGCTCCAGGAGTTCGCAGGCCCTGAGGCAGGTGCCGCCCGGGGCCCGGTCGTTGTCCGGCGACCGGTTCCAGGCGATGAACTCCCGCCGCACGGGTTCGGTCATCCCCTCAGGAGCCAGGTCCCCCCGGCCCACGGCCGTCCGCAGCCCCTTCCCCAGCGCCAGCGTCATCTGGGTGTCGTCGGTGACGGTCGCGGGCCGGGGCAGTTCCATCTCCCGCCACGGACCGCACTGGGCGAGGATCGACGGGACGTCGTCGAACTCGGTCGGGAAGCCGAGCGCGTCCCCGAGGGCGAGGCCGGTGAGGGCACCGGTGGCGGCGCGCTTGGTGACGGTGGTCGTGGTCATGCGGGGCGTCCTTCCCGAGGGGTGCGGAGCAGGGGCGGGTGCAGGGTGCCGGCCGGGCCGGCGCGGTAGAGCGCGGCCGGTTTGCCGCGGCCGCCGGTCAGGCGGGCGGCGCCGGGGACGGCTTCGACGAAGCCGGGGGTGGCGAGGACCTTGCGGCGGAAGTTGGGCCGGTCGAGGGCCGTGCCCCACACCGTCTCGTAGACCTGCTGCAGCTCGCCGAGCGTGAACTCGGCCGAGCAGAAGGCGGTGGCCAGGCAGGTGTACTCCAGCTTGGCGCCGACGCGTTCCCGGGCGTCGGCCAGGATCCGGTCGTGGTCGAAGGCGAGGTCCACGGCCGCGTCGTACGGCACCCAGCGGGCCTCGTCCGCGTCGGTGCCCGCGTGCGGCTCGGGCGGGTCGGGCAGCAGGGCGGCGAACGCGACCGACACGACCCGCATCCGGGGGTCCCGGCCGGGCTCGCTGTAGGTGCGCAGCTGCTCCAGGTGCAGTCCGGTCACGTGCGCCAGGCCGGTCTCCTCGGCCAGCTCGCGCCGGGCCGCCGCCTCCGCGGACTCGGCCGGCAGCAGGAAGCCGCCGGGCAGCGCCCAGCGGCCGGCGTACGGCTCCTGCCCCCGCTCGACGAGCAGCACGTGCAGCGCACCCGCGCGGAGCGTGAGGACGGCGAGGTCGACGGTGACGGCGAAGGGCTCGAAGGCGTGCTTGTCGTAGCCGTGCACGAACGGCCACCCCCTTAATAGTCACTCGGACTATAAAAGGGGGTGGCCGTTCCGTACAAGGCCTGTCCGGCGGGCTAGAGCTCGACCTCCTGCATCAGCATGCCGACCTCCGTGTTGGACAGCCGGCGCAGCCAGCCCGACTTCTGGTCGCCCAGCGTGATCGGGCCGAAGGAGGTGCGCACCAGCTTGTCGACGGGGAACCCGGCCTCCGCCAGCATGCGGCGGACGATGTGTTTGCGGCCCTCGTGCAGGGTGACCTCGACCAGGTAGTTCTTGCCGGTCTGCTCCACGACCCGGAAGTGGTCCGCGCGCGCGTACCCGTCCTCCAGCTGGATGCCGTCCTTCAGGCGCTTGCCGAGGTCGCGCGGGATCGGGCCCACGATGTGCGCGAGGTAGGTCTTCTTCACGCCGTACCGGGGGTGGGTGAGTCGGTGTGCCAGCTCGCCGTGGTTGGTGAGCAGGATGACGCCCTCGGTCTCGGTGTCGAGCCGGCCGACGTGGAAGAGACGCGTCTCACGGTTGGTGACGTAGTCACCGAGGCACTGCCGGCCGTCCGGGTCCTCCATGGTGGAGACGACACCGGCGGGCTTGTTCAGCGAGAAGAACTGGTACGACTGCGTGGCGACGGTCAGGCCGTCGACCTTGACCTCGTCCTTCTCCGGATCGACCCGCCTGCCCTGCTCCAGCACGATCTCCCCGTTGATCTCGACGCGCGCCTGCTCGATCAGCTCCTCGCAGGAGCGCCGGGAGCCGTAGCCCGCGCGTGCGAGGACCTTCTGCAGCCGCTCGCCCTCCTGCTCGGCGCCCGGGAAGGTCTTGGGCGGCTTGACGTCCTTCTTGCCCGCGTACCGCTCCCGGTTGCGCTCCTCGGCCCGCGCCTCGTACTCGCGGGACGTGGCCGGGACCGAGCGCCCCCGCTGCAGGGGCTTCTTCGGGCCGCCCTTGGCGCCGCCGCGGGCCGCCGGGCCGCGGCCCGACTTCGGGCCCTCGTGCGTGGCGCCGGGCCCCACGTCGTAGCGCCGCTCCTCCGGGCGCGGGTTCTTCGGACGGCCGCCCTGCTTGTCGTCGCGGTTGCCGCCGGCGCCGCGAGGGTTACCGCGGCCACCGCTGCTCCCGCCGCGGCCGCCGCTGTTGCCACCACGGCTCCCGCCGTTGTTTCCGCTGCTGTTCCTGCCGCTGCTGCTTCGCATCAAAGTTCCGTCTTGTCGTCTGCGTCCTCGGAATCCGGGGCGTCCGGATCGAACGACGGGACCCCTTCCAGCGTCTCGGCCTCGATCGCCGCCGCCTCCGGGAGGAAGGGCGCGAGTTCCGGCAGCTCGTCCAGGCCGCGCAGGCCCATCCGCTCCAGGAAGTAGTTCGTCGTCACGTACAGGATCGCACCTGTTTCGGGTTCCGTGCCCGCCTCCCCGACCAGACCCCGTTGCAGGAGGGTGCGCAGTACGCCGTCGCAGTTCACTCCGCGCACCGCGGAGACGCGGCTGCGGCTCACCGGCTGGCGGTAGGCGACCACGGCGAGCGTCTCCAGCGCGGCCTGGGTGAGGCGGGCGTGCCGGCCGTCCAGGACGAAGCCCTCGACGGCCGCGGCGTACTCGGGGCGGCTGTAGAAGCGCCAGCCGCCCGCGACGCGTCTGAGTTCGAAGCCGCGGCCCCGGGCGGTGTACTCGTCGGCCAGCTCGCGCAGCGCGTCGGCGATCTGCCGCCGGGGCCGCTGGAGTGTCCGGGCGAGGTGCTCCTCGGTCGCGGGCTCGTCGACGACCATGAGGACGGCTTCGAGAGCGGGCTTCAGGTCCAGGCCGGCGACGGCCTCCGCCCGGCCCTCGGCCTCCGTGGTCTCGTCCCTCACGTCTTCATCCCTCCTCGGGTTCGTCCGGCGGGCGGTCGTACGTGTCGGTCACCACCGGTTCGGCGTCCGCGTCCCCGCCGCTCCAGCGCACCAGCAGGTCACCGAGCGCGGTGTCCTGGTCCAGCTCGACGGCCTTCTCCCGGTACAGCTCCAGGAGGGCGAGGAAGCGGGCCACGACGGTCAGCGTGTCCTCGGTGTCCTCGACCAGCACCCGGAAGCTGGCCTCGCCCAGCTCCCTCAGCCGGGCGACGACGATCCCGGCCTGCTCCTGCACGCTGACCAGGGGCGCGTGGATGTGCTCCACGTGGACCTGCGGCTCGGGCCTGGGCTGCATCGCCTTCACGGCGAGCCCGGCGAAGCCCTCCGGTCCGACGCTGATGACGACCTCGGGCAGCAGTGCGGCGTGGTGCGGTTCCAGGCCGGCGGTACGGGGGTGGCGACGGGCCTCGGCATCGAGGCGCTCGTTGAAGATCTCCGCGATCCGCTTGAACGCGCGGTACTGCAGCAGCCGCGCGAACAACAGGTCACGGGCCTCCAGCAGCGCCAGGTCCGCCTCGTCCTCGACCTCGGCGGCGGGCAGCAGCCGGGCCGCCTTCAGGTCCAGCAGGGTGGCCGCGACCACCAGGAACTCGGTCGTCTCGTCGAGATCCCAGTCCGGTCCCCGCGCGCGGATGTGCGCCATGAACTCGTCGGTCACCGTGGAGAGGGCGACCTCGGTGACGTCCATCCGGTGCTTGGAGATCAACTGGAGAAGCAGGTCGAAGGGCCCCTCGAAGTTGGCCAGCCGCACCGTGAAGACACCGTCGGCCCCGTCGCCGGGCGCGCCCCCGGGGAGGACGCCGGGTGCCTCCGCGGTCCCCGGCGGGTCCTCCGGCACCGTGGAGGCGGCTCCCGCCCCGCGCACGGGGCCGGCCACCGCCCCGCCGGGCTCCGGAGCGCCCTGCGGCGCGCTCTCGCGGCCCGCGGGGCCGTCCGCGGGTCCGGGCGCCTCCGGTGCGGCGGGGGGCGTGCCCGGCGGCTCGGCGGACACCGGCGGCGCGGTCCCCGGCTGCGGCTGCGTCGGGGCCTGCGGCCCGCCCCGCGCCCCGGTCCCCCGGGGGACGCTCACCGCGATCGGCTCGGCCGCCGCGCGGGAGATCCGCGAAGAGGCCGCGTCGCGCCACGAGGAAGTCCCTGCGGCCCCGTCCCCCGGCGCCGCGTCCGCGGAGACGTCGGGCACCTCGGACGCCTCGGCGACCGGTGGGGCGGGCGGGGCGGGTGGGACCGGCGGAGCCGCCGGGGGCTCTCCCGGGCCTTTCCCCAGCACACGCCTGCGGCCGGCGCGGGCGCCGGGGTGGGGGGCGTCGTTCGAGGTCATGGCCCCCGCAGGCTACCGCTACCGCCCGCGCAGCCGTCGTACGAGGATGCTGGCGTCCCCGCGGGTCTCCAGGTCGGCGAGGACCACGGCGACCGCCTCGCGGACGATGCGGCCGCGGTCGACGGCCAGTCCGTGCTCTCCCCGGAGCACCAGGCGGGCGTGCTCCAGATCCATGAGTTCCTCGGCGGAGACGTACACGGTGATCTTCTCGTCGTGGCGCTCACGGCCGCTGGGACGGCGTGCGGCGGCCCGGCCGCCGCGCTTGCGGGGCTGGGCAGCGGCGGCAGAACCTTCCTGCGCGCCCGGCCCGGAGCGCTCCGCGCCCCGGCTGCGGGACTCGCCCGCCGGACCCGGTTCCGCGTCCGCCGCGGTGTGCTCCGCGCCCTCGCCGCCCCGCGCGGGCACCGACTGCGGCCCGTCCTCCGCGGCGGCCTGGTCGCTCTCCCCCGCCGGCGCCGGCACCCGGGCCTCCCCGTGGGGCGTGCGCCGCGGGGAGGACGCCTGGAGCGCCATGCCCCCTGTCGTACGGAAGAGTTCGTCGGCCCCCGGCAGACTCACTCGGCGTGACACCGGGCGAGCACCTCCCTGGCGAGCTGGCGGTAGGCGGCGGCACCGACGGAGTTGGAGGCGTACGTGGTGATCGGCTCGCCGGCGACCGTGGTCTCCGGGAAGCGGACCGTGCGTCCGATGACCGTGTGGTAGACGTGGTCGTCGAAGGCCTCGACGACCCGCGCGAGCACCTCACGGCTGTGCACCGTGCGCGAGTCGTACATCGTGGCCAGGATTCCGTCGAGCTCCAGGTCGGGGTTGAGCCGCTCCTGGACCTTCTCGATCGTCTCGGTCAGCAGCGCCACACCGCGCAGCGCGAAGAACTCGCACTCCAGCGGCACGATCACCTTGTGGGCGGCCGTCAGCGCGTTGACCGTGAGCAGGCCGAGCGAGGGCTGGCAGTCGATCACGATGTAGTCGTAGTCGTCCATCAGCGGCTTCAGCGCCCGCTGCAGCGTGGACTCGCGCGCGACCTCGCTCACCAGCTGCACCTCGGCCGCCGACAGGTCGATGTTGCTGGGCAGCAGGTCCATGTTGGGGACCGCAGTCTTCAGCAGCACCTCGTCGGCCGCCATGCCCCGCTCCATGAGCAGGTTGTAGACGGTGAGGTCGAGCTCCATCGGGTTGACGCCGAGACCGACCGACAGCGCGCCCTGCGGGTCGAAGTCGACGAGCAGCACCCGGCGCCCGTACTCGGCGAGCGCGGCACCCAGGTTGATGGTCGACGTGGTCTTGCCGACGCCGCCCTTCTGGTTGCACATCGCGATGATCTTCGCGGGGCCGTGATCGGTCAGCGGACCCGGGATCGGGAAGTACGGCAGCGGGCGTCCGGTCGGGCCGATGCGCTCGCGGCGCTGACGGGCCGCGTCGGGCGCGAGGGTGGCCGCGTACTCGGGATCGGGCTCGTACTCCGCGTCCGGATCGTAGAAGTGCCCCTCGGGCAGTTCGTCGTAGTCGGCGAAGTGGTTGCGGGGCGCGCCACTTCCGTCGCCGGCCATGGCGTTCACGTGTTGGCCATCCATGCTCATGTGTGCTGTCCGAGTTGCCTGCGGACTCTGGTGGGCTGCGAAGGTGCGTACAGCGACGGAGCCGACAGCCTCGAGACGCCCGGGGCTCTCGGCCCGTGCAGGCATTCCTGGTTGACCACCCCCGGGAGTAAATGTCGACTCATTCACAAGTCGTCTTACCTCCTTGGTGACCAGTTAACTTCTAGACAGGTCAGCGTGGCACCATGCCGACGTTCGGCGACTCTATGGCGTGTCGGCCGTCCGCAGCAACACAATCCGCCGGACCCGGCCCGATGTGTCGGCATTGAAACATCCCTCTGTCAAGGGCGTACGGCCGTCGCACAGCAGGTTTCACCGGTGCGCGAATCGGTTGAAGCGTCACGTTCGAGGCGAGTTGACCGAGAATCGCAAAGTGACCATACACACACCCGGCCGGACCTCGTCGGGCAAGGTCCGGCCGGGTGTGCGGGGTTGACGGCGACTGTTGACGTATCGCCTTTGCCGTTTGACGACTTGGCCGGTGGACCGGCCGGTGGACCGGTCGCCGGCAGGGGGGGGCGGGGCGTCAGGCGAGCAGCGAGTCCAGCTCGGCGTGCTCCAGTCCGTGCGCCTCGGCGACCTCCTTGTACACGACCTTGCCGTCATGGGTGTTGAGGCCCCTGGCCAGCGCGGGGTCGCGGCGCAGCGCCTCGGCCCAGCCGCGGTCGGCCAGTTCCACGATGTACGGCAGCGTGGCGTTGGTCAGCGCGTAGGTGGAGGTGTTCGGCACCGCGCCGGGCATGTTGGCGACGCAGTAGAAGACCGAGTGGTGGACCGGGAAGGTCGGCTCGGCGTGCGTGGTCGGGTGGGAGTCCTCGAAGCAGCCGCCCTGGTCGATCGCGATGTCGACAAGGACACTCCCGGGCTTCATCCGGGAGACCAGCTCGTTGGTGACCAGCTTCGGGGCCTTGGCGCCCGGGATGAGGACGGCGCCGATCACGAGGTCGGCCTCCAGGCAGGCCTTCTCCAGCTCGAAGGCGTTGGAGACGACGGTCTGGATCTTCGTGCCGAAGATCTTGTCGGCTTCCTTGAGCTTGTTGATGTCCTTGTCGAGCAGGGTCACGTGGAAGCCCATGCCGATGGCGATCTGCGCCGCGTTCCAGCCGGAGACACCGCCGCCGATGACGACGGCCCGGCCGGCCAGCACGCCGGGGACGCCACCGGGCAGCACACCGCGCCCGCCGTTGGCGGCCATCAGGTGGTAGGCGCCGACCTGGGGGGCCAGCCGGCCCGCGACCTCGGACATCGGGGCGAGCAGCGGCAGCGCGCGGTTCGGCAGCTCGACCGTCTCGTAGGCGATCGCGGTGGTGCCGGACTCCACGAGCGCGTCCGTGCACTCCCGGGAGGCGGCCAGGTGCAGGTAGGTGAAGAGCGTCTGGTCCTTGCGGAGGCGGTGGTACTCCTCCGCGATGGGCTCCTTGACCTTCAGCAGCAGGTCGGCGGTGGCCCAGACCTCGTCGGCGGTGCCGAGTATCCGCGCGCCGGCCGCGACGTACTCCTCGTCGGGGATCGAGGAACCGACACCGGCGTCGTGCTCGATGACGACCTGGTGACCGTGGCGCACCAGCTCGTGCACGCCGGCGGGGGTGATGGCCACCCGGAACTCGTTGTTCTTGACCTCGCGGGGGATACCGACCTTCACGTCGATCACGGTCCTTGGCTCAGAGGATGGGGCATTACTACGCGTACCCGTGTGCAGAGGGCACAACGGGAGAGACCGCAAGAACGTGCGGCAGAGCCAGTCTAATGAAGGTGTTCCCGCTGTCTAGCCTTTCAAAGCATCAATCTTCAGACGCAGTGCTGCGGATTTCGCAGGCTTCAGCGGGATGTTCCCTCAGCATGCGGTCCGCAGCGCTGCGCTGCAGGCCGGCCGCCGCGGGGTCGCCGAGCCGGTCGAGCGTGTCGGCCAGCCGCAGGTGCAGCGCGGCCTGGAGCCGGACGTCCTCGGCCCGGCGGGCCCGGTCGACGGCTTCCTGACAGGTGCGCAGCGACTCCACGGGGCGTCCCGCGTACTCCTGGACACGGGCCAGCTCGCTCAACGCCCGCGCGTGCGCGGCCACGTCGCCCGTCCTGCGGTACCCGGCGGCCGCCGCGCGCCAGCCCCGCTGCGCCTCGCCGTAGCGGCCGGCATAGGTGTGGGCGGTGGCGAGGCGGCCGTAGACCCGGGCGGCGTCGGCGCGCTCGTCCCGGGCGAGCCGCTGGGCGAGGGCCCGGCCGAACCAGTCGGCGGCCCGGTCGTAGTCCCCCAGCTCCAGGTGGGCGCCGCCCACGGATTCCATCGCGCGGGCGGTCGCGTACGGGTCGTCCGCCTCGCGTCCGGCGTCCAGCGCGGCCCGGTAGCGCACCAGGGCCTCGGCGGTGCGTCCGGTGCGGGCGTCCAGGTCGGCCAGGTTGAGCAGGGCCGCCGCCTTCTCCCGGGGCAGGTCGCGGCGCTCGGCCACGTCGAGGACGAGGCGGTGGACGCCGTACAGGTCGGGGGCCGCCGCCTGGGTTCCGAAGTGGGCCACCATGGCCCGTACCAGCTGGGACATCAGCCGCCGGGCGAGAGTGTCCAGCTCCCCGTCGGCGACCGCGAGGCGGGCCGCGGCCAGCAGGGCGGGACGGCGGACGCGCAGCCATTCGGCGGCGGCCCGCGGAGTGGGGAAGCGCAGGGAGCGCGGCAGGGTCAGGAGCTTCTCGCGGGCCTGCGGGCTGTCGGTCTCGGTGACCGCCCGGCAGGACTGGAGCAGCCGTACCGTCCGCTCCAGCATCCGGGCGCGGGCGAGCTGGATCTCGGCGGGCCGGTCGTGGGTCTCGGCGAGGGACCGCAGCAGGGAGTGCAGGCAGCCGGGGACCTCGTACTCGGGCAGCGGGGCGTCGACCGCGCGCAGCATGCCGAGGGCGACGAAGTCGTCCAGCGTGGTGCGGGCGCCGTGCACCGAGCAGCCGGCGAGCGCGGAGGCGGTGTGCGGGTCGACCAGACCGGCCGGAGCCAGGGAGAGCAGCCGCAGCATCCGGGCGGCGGGGCTGGGCAGCGAGGCGTAGGCGAGGCGGAAGACACGGCTGAGCGGGGTCCCTTCGTCCCCCTCCGTGTGCACCTGCTTGGCGAGGTCGGCGACGGCCGCCTGGGGGCGGGCGGCGAGCCAGCCGCCGGCCAGGGTCAGCGCGGCGGGCTGGGCCCGGCAGGCCTCGGCGAGCTGCTCGGCGGCCCGGGGGTCGACGGTGATGCGGACCGAGCCGGTGTGCCGGGACAGCAGTTCCACGGCCGACTTGGTGTCCAGCCCGCCCAGCGTGCACGGGCGGACGTCCGCGATCCCGGTGAGCGGGCCCTCGGCGACGGCGACGGCCAGGCAGTGCGGGGTGTCCGGCAGCAGGGCGTCGACCTGCTCGGCGTCGGCCGCGTCGTCGAGCAGGAGCAGGGCCCTGCGGTCGGCGAGGGCGGCGCGCAGTGCCTCGGTGAGGTCGTCCTCGTCGGCCCCGGGCGGGGCAGGGTGGTCCAGCTCGGTGAGCAGGTCCCGGGCGAGCCGGGAGACGGGCACGCGCGTGCCGTCCGGCTCGCTCAGGCGGGCCCGCAGCACGCCGTCGGGGTAGCCGTCCGCGACCTGGGCGGCCAGTTCCCCGGCGAGCGCGGTGCGGCCCGAGCCGGGACGGCCCGCGATGAGGAGGACGCGCGCGCGGGGGGCCTTGCGGCCGGAGAGGGTGTCCAGGCCCGCGCGTTCGATGTCGGCGCGCAGCGCCTTCAGCTCACGGGTGCGGCCCAGGAACCGACTCTCCTCGGCCCCGTCCTGCGACAGCCGTACACCGTCCGTGTCCACCGCCTGATCCGTCACGGGCCACACTCCCGATCCCACCGCACGCCGGTGCCCGCCGGAACTCCGGTTCGGGCGTTTCCAGAGCCTAGTTCACGCTCTGCTACGTTCCCGGCGGAGCGCGGCGGGCACGTCCCTCGATCGGATCAACCGATGGTCACACCGGTCTCGCCGGTCACACCGCGGAGGACCCTCCTCGGTGGCGTTCGGGCCCCGGCGCCGGCCGAGAACGTTTGCCCCGGGCGTCCCGGGCGGGACTCACGCCTCGAACGGACGGGCGGGCCACGGCGCCTCCGCCGGGCGCAGGGCGTCGAACCCGTCCCCCCGCTCGGCCGCGACCAGCGACAGGACACCCACGACCAGGCAGTTGTTGTGCAGCTCGCCCGCGAGGACGCCGCGGACCAGGTCCGCGACGGGCACCCGCGCCAGCTCCATGTCGGCCTCTTCGTCCTCGACGACGAAGCGCTCGCCCTCGGCCTCGGACAGGTTCCGGGCGAGGAAGATCCGTACGGCCTCGTCGCAGCCGCCGGGGGTGGTGTAGACGTCGGTCAGCACCCGCCAGTCCTCGGCCTTGACGTGCGCCTCCTCGTACAGCTCGCGCTGGGCGGCGTGCAGCGGGTTCTCACCGGGGACGTCGAGCAGGCCCGCCGGGATCTCCCAGAGCTTCTCGCGCACCGGGTGCCGGTACTGCCGGATGACCAGGACCCGCCCCTCGCCGTCCAGGGCGAGGACGGCCACGGAGCCGGGGTGCACCTGGTAGTCGCGGGTCACGACGGAGCCGTCGGGCATGACCACGTCGTCCGTGCGGACGGAGGTCTTCTTGCCCTGGAAGGGGGTCCGCGTGCCCCGGACCTCCCACTCCTCGGGGATGTCCTTGATCGTGCTGCCCGTCATGCCTGACCTGCCCTTTCAGACGTACGCGAAAAGCCGGGGCCCGCGCCGTCGCTTGCGCGCGCCCCGGCCACCGTACAACTGGCGTGCTACTTGGACGTCTTCCGCTCGACCGCGGCCTTGACCAGTCCGGCGAAGAGCGGGTGCGGGCGGGTCGGGCGCGAGCGCAGCTCCGGGTGCGCCTGCGTGGCGACCAGGTACGGGTGGACCTCGCGCGGGTACTCGACGTACTCCACGAGCTTGCCGTCCGGGGAGGTGCCCGAGAAGACGAGACCCGCCTTCTTCTCCAGCTCCGCGCGGTAGGCGTTGTTCACCTCGTAGCGGTGGCGGTGCCGCTCCTCGACGTACTCCTTGCCGTCGTAGACCTCGCGCACCAGGGAGCCCTCCGCCAGCTTGGCCGGGTACATGCCGAGCCGCATGGTGCCGCCCATGTCGCCCTCGCCGGCCACGATGTCGAGCTGCTCGGCCATCGTGGAGACGACCGGGTGGGCGGTGGCCGGGTCGAACTCGGTGGAGTTGGCGTCCGAGACGCCGGCCAGGTTGCGCGCGGCCTCGACCACGATGCACTGCAGGCCCAGGCAGAGCCCCAGCAGCGGGATCCCGTTCTCGCGGGCGTACCTGATCGCGCCGACCTTGCCGGTGACGCCGCGCTCGCCGAAGCCGCCCGGGATGCAGATCGCGTCGACGTCACCGAGCTGCGCCTGGGCGCCGGCCGGGGTCTTGCAGTCGTCGGACGTGACCCACTTGATCTTCACCCGGGCCTTGTTGGCGAAGCCGCCCGCGCGCAGTGCCTCGATGACCGACAGGTAGGCGTCGGGCAGGTCGATGTACTTGCCGACCAGGGCCATGACGATCTCGTGGTCGGGGTTGTGGACCCGGTCGAGCAGGTCGTCCCAGGTCGTCCAGTCCACGTCGCGGAACGGCAGGTCCAGCTTGCGGACGACGTAGGCGTCCAGGCCCTCGGTGTGGACGACCTTGGGGATGTCGTAGATCGAGCGGGCGTCGGGGCAGGCCACCACGGCGGCCTCGTCGACGTCGCACATCAGGGAGATCTTGCGCTTGATCGCGGTCGGCACCTCGCGGTCGCAGCGCAGCACGATCGCGTCCGGCTGGATACCGATGTTGCGCAGCGCCGCGACCGAGTGCTGGGTCGGCTTGGTCTTCAGCTCACCGGAGGGGCCGATGTACGGCAGGAGCGAGATGTGGACGACGAAGACGTTGTCGCGGCCGACCTCGTGCCGGACCTGGCGGACGGTCTCCAGGAAGGGCAGCGACTCGATGTCTCCGACCGTGCCGCCGACCTCGGTGATCACGACGTCCACCTCGTCCGTCGCCATGCGGCGGATGCGGTGCTTGATCTCGTTGGTGATGTGCGGGATGACCTGGACCGTGTCCCCCAGGTACTCGCCGCGCCGCTCCTTGGCGATCACCGTGTTGTAGACCTGACCGGTGGTGACGTTGGCGGAGCCGTCGAGGTCGCGGTCGAGGAAACGCTCGTAGTGGCCGATGTCCAGGTCGGTCTCGGCGCCGTCGTTGGTGACGAACACCTCACCGTGCTGGAAGGGGTTCATCGTGCCAGGGTCGACATTGAGGTACGGGTCGAGCTTCTGCATCACGACGCGCAGACCCCGTGCCTTGAGCAGCATGCCGAGGCTGGAGGCGGTCAGCCCCTTGCCGAGCGAGGAGGCGACACCCCCGGTGACGAAGATGTGCTTGGTCGTCGAGGATTTGGGCGGCATGGCCAAGAGGGGGCTCCCGTGGTCGCGGTCTGGGGTGCGGTGCGTTCGTCGTCCGACCCGGTCGTACCGGGTTGTCGTCGGCGGCGCCGTCGCTGCGGTTCCGGGGTTTTTCTCCCACCGGTCCACGGGCTACCAGCGTATCAGCGCCTCGGGGCGAAGGCTTCCGGCCACCCTCCGCACACGCGCGGGCACCCAGGCGCGTGGCTCACCGTTTCCTCACCCGGTGGCCACCCGTTCGGCGTACCCG
Source organism: Streptomyces sp. JK94 (assembly GCF_053613315.1). Taxonomy (NCBI): domain Bacteria; kingdom Bacillati; phylum Actinomycetota; class Actinomycetes; order Kitasatosporales; family Streptomycetaceae; genus Streptomyces; species Streptomyces sp. JK94. The sequence continues at coordinate 112,752 of NZ_JBSICH010000034.1, forward strand.
GGTTGTCCGGAGCGGCACACAGATCATCTACGTGCGTCGTATCCTGCTCGGACGTTCGCTGCCGAGCCCGCCCCGGTGACACGGCACCACCCCTCGCCCGTCAGCACCGGAACAACAACAGCTCGTCAGTCCGTTGAGGAACAATTGACTTCTGGGGCGCAGCGTTTGGCTTCCCGGCCGAACGGCTGCTTTGCTTCATGACTCAACGACGCATGACAACACGCATGACACACAGGCATGACTCACACCCCTGACCCCACCCTTGACCGCACTAGCGACCGCCCCCACGCGGGGTGACGTGGCCGTTCGACTGGAGTTGCACGTGGCCGGGCGCATCGAAGACTACGCACTCATCGGAGACATGCAGACCGCTGCCCTGGTCTGCCGGGACGGCACAGTCGACTGGCTGTGCCTGCCCCGCTTCGACTCGCATGCCATCTTCGCCGGTCTGCTGGGCACCGGAGAACACGGCTTCTGGCGGATGGGCCCCGCCCACGCTCCCGGCGCCGAGCCGCCCGCCGCGACCCGGCGGACCTACCGGGGCGACTCGCTGATCCTGGAATCCGAGTGGGACACCCCGCGCGGCACCGTCCGGGTGACCGACTTCATGCCGCCGCGCGACGGCGCGCCGCAGCTGATCCGGATCGTGGAGGGTGTCTCCGGCCGGGTACCGATGCGCTCGGAGCTGCGGATGCGGTTCAGCTACGGCCGTGTGGTCCCGTGGGTGCACAAGCACGAGGGCCGCACCGTGGCCGTCGCCGGCCCCGACTCCGTGTGGTTCGACACGGAGGCCGAGACCTACGGCAAGGCGCTCACCACGTACGCGGACTTCACGGTCGCGCCGGGTGAGCGGATCGCCTTCACGATCTCGTGGGAGCCCTCGCACAAGGAGCCGCCGCCGCTGCCCGAGCCCGAGCAGTCCCTGGAGGCCACCGCGGACTTCTGGCGCGACTGGGTCGAGCACTGCACCTACCACGGCCCCTACCGGGAGGCCGTGGTCCGCTCCCTGATCACGCTGAAGGCCCTGACGTACGCCCCCACCGGCGGCATCGTGGCCGCGCCCACCACCTCCCTGCCGGAGGACATCGGCGGCGTACGCAACTGGGACTACCGCTACACCTGGCTGCGCGACGCGGCGATCACCCTGTCCTCGCTGCTGCGCACCGGCTACCGCGAGGAGGCCCGCGCCTGGCGCGAGTGGCTGCTGCGCGCGGTCGCCGGCGACCCGGAGAACCTGCAGATCATGTACGGCATCGCGGGCGAGCGCGAACTCGGCGAGGCGGAGCTGGACTGGCTGCCCGGCTACGAGGGCTCCACACCGGTCCGGGTCGGCAACGGCGCGGCCCACCAGCTCCAGCTGGACGTCTACGGCGAGGTCACCGAGGCCCTGCACCTGGGCCACATGACGGGCCTGGCCCGCAACGACTACGCCTCCGTGCTCCAGCTCAAGCTGATCCGCTACCTGGAGGACCACTGGCAGGAGCCGGACGAGGGCATCTGGGAGGTGCGCGGCCCGCGCCGCCACTTCGTGCACTCCAAGGTGATGGCCTGGGTCGCCGTCGACCGCACCATCAAGCTGATCGAGTCCGGCGACGCCGACGGCCCGCTGGAGCGCTGGAAGCAGCTGCGCGACGACATCCACCGGGACGTGTGCGAGAAGGGCTACGACAAGGAACGCAACACCTTCACGCAGTCCTACGGCTCCCGGGAACTGGACGCCTCACTGCTGCTGATCCCGCAGATGGGCTTCCTGCCGCCGGACGACAAGCGGGTGATCGGCACCATCGAGGCCATCCAGCGGGAGCTGTCCACCTCGGACGGCTTCATCCTGCGCTACCCGACCGAGGGCGGCGACGAGGGCGTGGACGGCCTGCCCGGTGACGAGGGCGCCTTCCTGGCCTGCTCGTTCTGGATGGCCGACGACCTCGCGATGATCGGCCGGGTGGACGAGGCGCGCAAGCTCTTCGAGAGGCTCCTCGCCCTCCGCAACGACCTGGGCCTCCTCGCCGAGGAGTGGGACCCCCGCCTCCAGCGCCAGGTCGGCAACTTCCCACAGGCCTTCAGCCACGTGCCGTTGATCGACACCGCCCTGAGGCTGACGGCCAGCGGGGCGTACGGAGGCTGAGCGGAGACTCCTCCCGGGCAGGCACCGTGGCCACGCGCGGATGACGTGCGTGGCCGCGCCCGGTCGTGCCGCCGGACTCACCGGTCGGCGCCGGGGGTCCCGCCCGGGGGCGGCCGGGCGCGGAGACGGCACCCGGCGGCTCCGGGCGCCTCGCCCCACCGCCGCCGCCCGGCACCGGGCACGCCACCAGCGCGGGGCGCCGGAGATGTGCCCGTCCCGCGCCCCCGGGTAGCGTCCGCTGCATGAACACCCCCAGCGCGCCCCCGCCCTCGGGGATCACCGTGCAGCGTGCCCTGGAACTCCCCGGGCTCCGCAGCGGCCTGCCGGAGATCCTCGCCGGTGCCGACCGCCTGCACCGCACCGTGCGCTGGGTGCACGCCGGGGAGGTGCCCCACATCGCCTCCCTGCTCAAGGGCGGCGAACTCCTGCTGACCACGGGTTACGGTCTCGGCACGCGCCCGGCCGAGCAGCGCGCGTTCGTCCGTACGCTCGCCGACCGCGGCATCGCGGCCCTCGTCGTGGAGCTGGGCCCGCGCTTCGCCCGGCTCCCGTCGGCCCTCGTGGACACCGCCCGCGCGGCCGGGCTGCCCCTGGTCCAGCTGCACCGCGAGGTGCCGTTCGTGACGGTCACCGAGGAGGTCCACACCGAGATCGTCAACGGTCACTACACGCTGCTCCAGCGGGCCGAGGAGGTGCACCGCCGCTGCACGGAGGCCCTGCTGGCCGGCGGCGGGGTGCCCCAGGTGCTCGGCATCCTGGCCGGCTTCGGCGACAACCCCGTCTTCCTGGAGACCACCGACGGCCGCCTGCTGTACGCCGCCGGCTCCGGCCCCGAGGGCACCGACCCCCTCCAGGTGTGGGAGGGGCTGCGCGGCCCGCACAAGGACGTCCCTCCCCCGGCGGGCTCGGTCCTGGTGGACGTGCCCGGCGGCGGCCCGGGCGCCGGTTCGGTACGTGCCCGGCTCGTCCTCCTGCCCGTGCGGTCCCCGCTGGCGCCGGTGCACCGGATGGCGGCGGAGCGGGCGGCCGGGATCCTCGCCGTGGTGCTGATGCAGGCACGGCAGGAGGAGGAGCTGGCGGCGCGCGGGCGCGGTGACTTCCTCACCGACCTCGCCGAGGGCCGGATCACCGCCCGGGACGCCCCGGCGCAGGCACGCGTCCTGGGCTTCAAACCCGGTGGCAGTCCGCTGCTCCCGGTGGTGATGCGGCTCGGTGACGCCCTCTCCCCGTCCGGCGGCGGCTGGGCGGTGCTGGCGCGGGCGGTCGCCGAGGAGCTGGCGTCGGTCGGGGTACCGGTCCTGCTGGGCGTACGGCCGGTGGAGGGGCGGGTCCCGCTGCTGCTGGGCCTGCGCGCGGAGTCGGAGCGGGAGGCGGTCGCGGACCGGGTCGCGGCGGCGCTGCGGGCGGGCGCGGAGCGGGCCGGGATGCAGCGGCCGGGAGCCCAGCCACCCGTGGTGGTCGTCGGGGTGGCCGGTGGCTGGGCGGCGGCGTCGGCGGGGCTGCGGCACGCGGCGGAGACGGCGGCCGCGGCCGAGGGGCTCACCGACCGGCCCTGGTACGACGCCCGGCGCCTGGACATCGACCTGCTGCTGTGGCGGCTGCGTGACCATCCGGACCTCGCGGCCTTCGTGGACCGGGCGATCGGTCCGCTCCGCGACCACGACCACCGCTCCAGGCCGCCCCTGCTGCCCACGCTCCAGACGTACCTGGCGCACGCCGGCCGCAAGGCGGAGACGGCGCGCGAACTCCACCTGAACCGGCAGACGCTCTACAACCGGCTGGCGAGGATCGGTGAGCTGCTGGGCACGGATCTCGACGACCCGCAGACCGTCCTGGCGCTGAGCCTGGCCCTGCGGGCCCGCCGGCACGTGCCGTAGCCGGGTCCGCTCAGAGCAGCGGCGTGGGCCGGGTCAACTCGTCGTAGACGCTCAGGACCTGCGCGACGGTCTCGTCCTCGGTCGGCCAGGTGGCCGCCTGCCGTACACCGCGGTCCGTCAGCTCCGCCAGCCGCCCGGGATCGTCCAGCAGCCGGACCACGGCGCCGGCGAGTGCCGCGGCGTCCCCGGCCGGGACGAGTTCGGCACCGTCGCCGACGAGTTCGGGGATGCCGCCCACGTCGCTCGCCACGAGCGGCAGGCGCGCGGCGAGCGCCTCCTGGGCGAGGACGGAGCGCGCCTCCCGGCGGCTCGGCAGCAGCGCGAGGTCGGCCGCCGCCAGCAGGTCGCCGACGTCGTCGCGGCTGCCGATGAGCACGACCGGCAGCTCCTCGTCCTCGATCCGCCGCTGCAGCTGCGGACGCAGGGGGCCCTCACCGGCGACGACGACCAGCGGCACCGGGTCGAGACGGCGCCACGCGTGCGCCGCGTCGAGCAGGACGTCGTACCCGCGGTGCGGGTCGAGGGAGCCGACGGCGAGCAGCAACGGCCTGCCGATGGCGCCGAGTTCGGCCCGGATTTTCGGGCGCAGCCGGTCGGGGTCGTCGGGTTCGGCCGGTCTGCCCGGCCGGGCGGGGAGCGCGACCGGACCGAGCCGGGCGTCCCGCGCGCCGGCTCCCCGTGCCCCGTCGACCAGTTCCGACGTGGCGCCGAGCACCACGGTGGCGGCCCTCGTCACCCGCCGTTCCAGCACGCGCAGCAGATGGGCGCGGGCTCCCTCGGCGTGCGCCCGGTCGTGCCAGGTGACGACCAGCGGGATGCGCACGCGCCGTCCGCCGAGAGCCAGGGCGGCACGGAAGGAGGCGTGCAGCCCGTGCGCGTGCACCAGGTCGGCGTCGGCGCACACCGCCCGCAGCGCGGCCACGGAGACGGGGTCACTGCTGCGCGGTACGTGCACGTGGTCCGCTCCCGCGCCCGTGAAGTCGTAGGTGCGTTCCGCATCGGCGGGGGCGCACACCGTCACTTTCACGCCCCGTGCGACGAGCCCCGCGGCCAGGGAGCGCACATGCGCGCTGCTGCCGGCGTTGCCGCCGCCCAGCACCTGCACGGTGCGCAGCGGCGACTGGCCGTGCGGGGCGTGGCTGCTCACGGGGGTCACGTGGCCGGGACTCCTGGTTCGACGGGGGACGGTCACGAAGAACGTACAGAAGGTTGGTGCGGACAGGGCGCGCCGCGCGTTTCCCGGTGCGGTCCACCGTCAAGGATGCCAGGCCGTACGGGTGTTCCGGGAACGACGGCCGCCGCACGGGCGACCGCGGGGCAACGCGACAGGGGCGGTTCACTCACACGAGTGAACGTGCCGTCTCGCTCACCCTCGCCGCGCACACGGCCGCGGCCACGAGCGCGGCGGTGTGCGCGGGCCGACCCGGCCCGGCCGGTCCCGGCCGTCACCGCGGCGGCGGGGCGAGGCCGGAGGCGGTCCGGCGGGCGCGGTCCGTCATCGGGCGACCCCACGGCTCCCTACGGCGCGCCCCCGGCCCCGGCGGGTGGGGCCGGGGGACGTCCGGGCCGCCGCCGCGTCACGGTCCCCGGTCGGACAGTGCCTGGCCGTCGGGCTGCGGAGCCCGGCGTATGCCCTCGCCGTCCGAGGAGGCGGAGGCCCCGGCGGACGGTGCGGGGACGAAGTGGTCCAGGGTGCCGGTGACTTCCAGCAGGCGGCTGAGGAAGTCGGGGCGGTCGTCCATGCGGAGCGTGGCGCCGGCACCCGTGGCGATCCGCTCGATCATCAGGAGCGTGGCCAGGCCCATGGAGTCGCAGGTGGTGAGCCGCGTGCAGTCCAGCAGCACGGCACGGGGCGCCGGTTCGGCCGTGAGTCGCTCGCGGGCGGTGTCCAGCAGCTCGTCGGCGCTGTCGTAGTCGAGTTCGCCACTGAGCCGCAGCAGTACCTCACCGGCCTCCCGGGAGGCGACGGTGACGTGGAAGTCGTTCTGGGGATGCGTGGTCATGCGGGGGTTCCGGGGCCGGGGACGGGGGGACGGGGGTCACGGGCGTCGAGTACGGCCCGGCCCCGCTCGAGCAGACGCAGGGCACGGGGAAAGTCCATGAGCTCCTCGGCCAGGACGACGAGCGCGGGGCCCAGGGCGGTGGCGGGGACGCCGCGGACTTCGAGGATGCCGGCGGTCCAGTCCAGGAAGCCGGTGAACAGCCGGACGTCGTCGGTGTAGAGGGCGGCGGCCAGGAAGTCGACGACGTGGGCGACGTCCTCGGCGGTGCGTTCGCGCTGGGCGTCGGTGTAGGCGCGCATCACCGGCAGGTGTCTTTCGAGGCCGGCCAGGGTGTTGCGGACCAACCGCGCCTTGCCGTGGACGACGAGGGTGTATTCCTGGTCGGTCAGGTGGGGCAGGTCGTCGTCCGGCAGGTGGGCGGTGACGCCGCGGGGGCGGGGGACGCCCCGGCCGAGGAGGTCGGCCGCCGCGCGCGCGTCGGGTGCCCAGGCGTCCGCGCCCAGCAGGCGGGCATGACGGCCGTCCCGGCCGAAGGCGGCGCCGCCGACCAGGACGGGGATGCCGAGCGCCTGTACGGCGGTGATGGCCGTGTGCGCGCCGGGCAGGCGCGTGGGCAGCGACGAGGACAGGGCCAGGAGGTCGGGGGCGGTGCGGTGCATGTGCGCGACCAGGTGCGGGGTGGGCACCTGGGCGCCGAGGAAGTCGACCTCGTAGCCGCGGCCCCGCAGCACCTCGGCGAGGATCCGTGCGGGCAGGGCGTGCCACTCCCCGTCCACGCAGGCGACGGTCACCGAGCCCGCCGTACCCGGTGCGCAGCCGGCGTCGGCGGTGTTCCGGTGGGCCATGGCGGCGATGATCCGGTCGTGGATGGCGGTGGCCGCGTGCTCCTGCGCGACGCCGATGCGCCCCGCGGCCCACTCCGCGCCGACCCGCACCTGCACGGGCACGATGACGTCCAGGAGTACCTCCTCCGAGGTGACGCCGACGTCCAGCGCGCCGAAGACGACCTTTCCGGCCGCACGCTCGTCGCGGGCCGTCACCGCCCGCCACAACGCGGTGCGCAGCTGTGTCACGGAGCCGGTTCCACCGCCCCTGGGCTCCGCCCCGGAGCCGGCGCCCTCCCCGGAGCCGGCGCCCGTCCCGGAGACGGTGCCGATGGCGGTGTGCATCATGCCGTGTACCTGCCCGGTGTGTGGCCGTCCACCGCCGTCAGGTGTGCCAGTTGCGGCGCGGTGATCGCCACCAGTGCCAGGTCGTCGTGGCGCCGGCCACCGATCCAGTCGGCGGCGAGCACCTGGACGCGTTCGACCACGGCCTCGGCGGGCATACCGGCGCAGTCCGCCACGGCGGCCCGCAGCCGCGCCTCCCCGAACATGGCGTCTCCCAGCGGGCCGCCCCTGGCCTCGGTGATGCCGTCGGTGTACATCAGGCACGTCTCGCCCGGAGCCAGGTCGACGTGCGCGGTGCGTGCCCGGATCCGGGGCAGGGCGCCGATGAGCGTCCCGGACGTGTCGGCCTCCTCGACGGCACCGCTGTGCCGCACGATCAGGGGCGGCGGGTGGCCCGCGCTGGTCAGCCGCAGGCGGACCTGCCCGCCGCGACGGACGACCGAGGCCAGGACGAGGGTCGCGAACCGGGTGTGGCTGCTGCTGAGGAGCGCGCCGTTGAGGAGGCGCAGCATGTTCTCGTGGTCGTCCGCCATGGGCAGCAGCGCCTGGAGCGTGTTGCGGATCTTGCCGGTGAGGACCGCGGCGTCCAGGCCCTTGCCGCACACGTCACCGAGCACGGCGAGGGTCTCCTGGCCGGGCCCGGCCCCGGGATGGACGTCGTAGAAGTCACCCCCGATCCGCTCGGTGTCCCTGGACGCGCGGTAGCCGCCCGCGAACTCGACACCGTGCACCTGCCGCAGCGCGGGCGGCAGCAGGTCGGCCATGAGGGTGGCCGTGATGCTGGTCTGCTCCGAGTAGAGCCGGGCCGCCGAGAGGGCGGACCCGGCCCGCGCGGCGAACAGCCGGGCGAAGACCTCCTCGGATGCGTCGAACGCCGCGTGGTCGCTGTGCCGCAGCAGGATTAGGGCCCCGGCGGGCACACCGTGTCCGGGCAGCGGGCAGACGGCGACGGAGCCCACCGGGCCGGCGAAGCCGTCGGGCACCGCCCACTCCGGCAGGGCCGAGGGGGCGATCCACCGCGACAGCACCGGCGGGAAGCCCTGGAGCGCCTCGCTGAGGCCGGGCACGGACGCCGGGTCGATCCGGGCGGTGGTGTGCCTGGCCGCGCCGCCGCCCACGCTGCCGGCGAGTGGATACTGCCGCCCGTTGACGGGCGCCACCAGGAGGGCGGCGTCGGCCAGGTGCTCGGCCGCCAGCCGTACCGTGACGTCCATGCAGCGCTGGACGTTCAGCGACGCCAGCAGCCGGGTGGAGGTCTCGGCGAGGAAGGCGGTGCGCTCCTGCTCACCGCGCAGCGCGCTCTCGGCCAGCAGCCGGTCGGTGTCGTCGACGAGCCACCACACCACGTCCCCGTTCGCCCCGGGGGTGGGATGCGCCTCCAGTGTCAGGTTCCGGTGCCGCCCCCGGACCGACCGCGCGGGGGCGGCGAGGTCCCGGCCGGCGATGCGACGGTGGGCGTCGGCGAGCCAGTACGGCACCGCGTCGTCCAGCGCGACACCGCGCAGGGCGCCCGGGAACAGGGTGGCGGCAGCGACGTTCGCCTCCACGATCCGGCCGCCCGCGTCCGCGAGGACGACCGGGTACGGCGCGCCCATCCACGAGGCCCCGATACTCGGCGGGGAGCCGTGTGGCTGCGCTGAAGCGTCCTCAAAAATCGTCATCGTCGCGAGACCGCACGCTGCGGGCCCCCTCACCTTTCCTGAAAGACACGTTCCGTCCCACCATGTCCCAACGCCTCCTCGTCTTCAACCCGTCTTCCCCGTCCCGGGCTTGACGTGCCTCGCCGGGCCGGGCTGTCTCGGGCCCGCTCGTACCTGCCACAATGCCGTGATGAGTGAAGATCAGGAAGTGCGGACCACCCTGGTGGACGGCGTACGCGTCGTGAGCGCCGGCGGCGAGTTCGACCTCGACACGATCGACGCCCTCGCTCAGACCCTCACCCACGTCCCCGAGGACAGCGCCGGCACCGTGCTGGACCTGGCCGATGTCGCCTTCGCCGACTCGGCCTTCCTGCACCTCCTCCTGCGGGCCGGACACCACCACCGCACGGTCGGCACCCCCCTCGTGCTCGCCCGGCCGAGCACGGCCGTGGCGCGTCTGCTGGACGTCACGGACACCGCCCGCGCCTTCACCCTCGCCCCCTCCGTTCCGGCCGCCACCGCGGAGATCCGGGCCGCGGAGACCGGCGGAACCGCGTTCCGGTGACCGGCCTCGGACGTTGTGCCCCGGACACACCGGCTCCGGGGCGGGGTGCGCAGGCATGACCGGGGGAAGCAGCGCGAGAGCCGGCACGGCCGACGACCGGTCGCAGCCACCGGCCTCGGCCGCGGAGGCACGTGCCCGGGTACGGCTGCTGCTCGACGCCCACCCGGTCGCGCTCTCCCGGACGGTGGTCGACGACATCCTGCTGGTCACCTCCGAGCTGGTGACCAACGCGCTGCGGCACGGCGGCGGCCTCACGGCGTTCCGCGCCGCCCTGGAACCGCGCGGGCTGAGCATCGCGGTCACCGACCGGTCCCCCGCCCGGCCCCGCACCGCCGTGCCGGCGCCGGCGCCGGCACGCGGGCCCGCCGACCGGCTGGGCGGCTTCGGGTGGCCGCTGATCCAGCGGCTGAGCCGCTCCGTCACCATCACCCCGGCTCCGCCCGGGAAGACCATCGAGGCCGTCGTGTCGTACGACCTCCCGGCCGCCTGACACCGGCCGGGACCGCCCCGGAGTGCCCTGCGCCCCGGGCCACCGGACAGCCCTCAACCCGTACGGCAGGGCCTGGACGCTCTCGTCACCCCGGAGCCACCGGACAACCTCGACCCGCACGACAGCCACAACCCCGGCCGGCCGGAACGGTCTCCGACTGCTCCCGACTGCTTCCGGCGGTCACCGGCGCGACCACCCCGGCGCCCCGGCACGACGACCGGCACGACGGCCCGAGCCGGACTGCGGTCACCCGGGACCGAGGCCGGGGCCAGGGCCGAGACCGGGGCCGGGGACCGGGCCACCGGGGCCCACGGTCCGCACGGGCCTACGCGTCCCCCCTGGCCGTCGCCAGCAGCTCCTCCGCGTGCGCCCGGGCCGTCTCCGAGTTCTCCTGGCCGGCGAGCATCCGGGACAGCTCCCGGACCCGGTCCTCACCCTCCAGCACCTTGACGCCGGAGCGGGTCACCGAGCCGTCGTTCGTCTTCTCCACCAGCAGCTGCCGGTCGGCGAACGCGGCCACCTGCGGCAGGTGCGTGACCACGACGACCTGCGCGCTCTTCGCGAGCCTTGCGAGGCGCCGCCCGATCTCGACGGCCGCCTTGCCGCCGACCCCGGCGTCGACCTCGTCGAAGAGGTACGTCGGCACCGGGTCCGTGCCGGCGAACACGACCTCCACGGCCAGCATCACGCGCGACAGCTCACCGCCGGAGGCGCCCTTGGCGATCGGCCGCGGCGGCGCCCCCGGATGCGGGGCGAGCAGCAGCTCGACCTCGTCGACGCCCGCCGGCCCGTACGCCACCGTGCGCCCGCCGACCTCCACGCCCTCGGGATCCTCGGTCTGCCGGATCGCGAACGACACGCGCGCGTGGGGCATGGCGAGCGAGGCCAGCTCGGCGGTCACCGCGGCGGCGAACCGCTCGGCGGCGTCCGTCCGGGCGTCCGTCAGTTCCTGCGCCAGCCGGCCCAGCTCGGCGCGGAGCGCGTCCCGTTCGGCGGTCAGCTCGCCGATCCGCTCGTCGTCGCCGTCCAGCTCGGACAGCCGCGCGGCGCTCTGCTCGGCCCAGGTCAGCACGGCGGCGACGTCCTCGCCGTACTTGCGGGTCAGCGCGGTGAGCGCGGCCCGCCGCTCCTCGACCGCCGCCAGCCGCAGCGGGTCGGCGTCCAGGTCGTCGGCGTACCCGGCGAGTTCCCCGGCCACGTCCCGCAGCAGGATCCCGACCTCGCCGATCCGCTCGGCGAGCGCGGCCAGCGCCGGGTCGTGCGACCGTACGGCGTCCAGGGCCCGCTGCGCGCCCGCCACGAGCGTCGACGCGTCGACGCCCTCGGGGTCCTCCGGGTTGCCCGCCAGCGCGGCGTGCGCGACGGTGGCGGCCGAAGCGAGTGCCTCGGCGTTGCCCAGCCGCTCCGCCTCCTCCGCCAGCTCCGCGTCCTCACCGGCGCGCGGCTCGACGGCCGCGACCTCGTCGAGGCCGTAGCGCAGCAGATCGGCCTCCTGGGCGCGTTCCCGCGCGCGGGTGGTGATCTCCTCCAGCTCACGGGTGGCGGTCCGCAGCCGCCGGTAGGCCTCGGCGTACTCGGCGAGCGGTCCGGTGACCGCGTCACCCGCGTACCGGTCCAGTGCCTGCCGCTGCCGGGTCAGTTTGAGCAGCCCCTGCTGGTCGGTCTGCCCGTGCACGGCCACCAGGTCGTCGGCCAGTTCGGCGAGCATCCCCACCGGCACGGACCGCCCGCCCAGATGGGCCCGGGACCGGCCCTCGGCGGAAACGGTACGGCTGATCAGCAGCGCCCCGTCGTCCAGCTCGGCGCCGGCCTCCTCGGCCCGGACGGCGACCGCGGCGTCCCCGGGCACGGTGATCCGTCCCTCGACGACCGCGTTCTTCGCCCCGATCCGCACGAGCGCCGCGTCCGCGCGTCCGCCCAGCAGCAGCCCCAGGCTGGTGACCACCATGGTCTTGCCGGCACCCGTCTCACCGGTGACAGCGGTGAACCCGGGCGACAGCTCGACCACGGCGTCGTCGATGACCCCGAGCGACCGTATCCGCATCTCCTCAAGCACGGACACGACCTTACGAGGTCCGGGGCGGCGAGTGCGACCGGCCCACCCCTGTCACTCCGGCGGGCGCCGCCCCCGGGGGGCGCGGAACCGTGCTGATGACGGCTGCGCCGCGGTCCGCGGCCGGCCATGGACCGCCCGCGGCCGGGAACCCGCCAGAACCACCCCTTCGTGGCCGCTAGTGCGGCGCCCCGCGCCATCCGGAGACCGGTAGCGCGAACTTCGCCACCAGCCGGTCCGTGAACGACGCGTGGTGCAGCCGGGCCAACCGCACCGGCACCGCACCCCGCCGGACCTCCACCCGCGCACCCGGCGGCAGCTCCACCGTCCGCCGCCCGTCGCACCACAGCACCCCCGGCGGAACGTGCGGCAGCACCTCGACCGCGAGCACCGAGTCCGGCGAGGTCACCAGCGGCTTCGCGAACAGCGCGTGCGCGCTGATCGGCACCATCAGCAGCGCCTCGACCTCGGGCCACACCACCGGTCCCCCGGCGGAGAACGCGTACGCCGTCGACCCGGTCGGCGTCGACAGCACGATGCCGTCGCAGCCGAACCCCGTCACCGGCCGTCCGTCGATCTCCAGCACGACTTCCAGCAGTTTCTCGGCACCGGCCTTCTGCACGGCGGCCTCGTTCAGCGCCCAGTCGGTGTGCACGATGTCGCCGTTGCGGTGCACGACCACGTCGACGGTCATCCGCTCCTCGACCTCGTACGCCCGGTTCACCACGCGGTCGACGACCTTGTCGAGGTCGTCGCGCTCGGCCTCCGCGAGGAAGCCGACCCGGCCGAGGTTGACGCCGAGCATCGGCACCCCGGAGGCGCGGGCGAACTCGGCGCCGCGCAGCAGCGTCCCGTCACCGCCCAGCACGATCAGCAGCTCGCACCCGTCGAGGCACTGCGGGGTGGCCTCCCCGACCAGCTCCACCTCGCCGGGCAGCGGCAGGTCGCACGCCTCGGCCTCCAGGACGCGCACCCCGAGCCCGGCGTTCAGCAGCCCCCTGACCACGAGCTCCGCACTGCGGATGGCCGCCGGACGCCCGGTGTGGGCGAGCAGGAAAACAGTACGCGCTCGGTTCTGTGTCAACGCGGCCCCTCCGCCACTGCACGGTCAACGTCGGCCGGGTCCAGTGCACCGGCCCCGGCCCGCAGCCACAGAAAGTACTCGACGTTCCCGGAGGGACCGGGCAGCGGACTGGCGGTGACCCCCCGCACGCCGAGTCCCAGTTCCCAGGCCCTGTGAGCGACCCCCCGCACGGCCTCGGCCCGCAGCTGCGCACTGCGTACCACTCCCCCGCTGCCCAGCCGTTCCTTCCCCACCTCGAACTGCGGCTTCACCATCATCACCAGGTCGGCGTCCGGCCGGGTGCACCGCACCAGCGCGGGCAGTACCAGACCGAGCGGGATGAAGGACAGATCCCCCACGACAAGGTCCACGGGCTCCCCATCGATCGCTTCCGGCGTCAACTCGCGCACGTTGGTACGGTCCTTGACGGTGACGCGTTCATCCTGCCGGAGAGACCAGGCGAGTTGTCCGTATCCGACGTCGACGGCGACGACGTGCGCGGCGCCCGCCCGCAGCAGTACGTCGGTGAAGCCTCCGGTGGAGGCACCGGCGTCCAGCGCCCGCCGTCCCTCGACGACGAGCCCCTGCGGAACGAACGCGGCCAGCGCGCCCGCCAGCTTGTGACCGCCGCGCGAGACGTAGTCGGGGTCGCCGTCGTCGGCGGTCACCACGATCGCGGCGGCGGTCTCCACCTGCGTGGCGGGCTTGGTCGCGACGGTCTTGCCGACGGCGACCCGCCCGGCGGCGATCAGCTGGCTCGCGTGCTCGCGCGAGCGCGCCAGCTTCCGGCGGACCAGCTCCGCGTCGAGGCGGCGGCGTGCGACTCCTGCCACGTTCCGTTCAGCTCCTGTGTTCGTGCGAGCGCGGGGGCGCCGGAGGTCCCGGGCGGGCGTCGAGCGCGGTGAGCGCGTCGCGCAGCCCCCGGTGTACATCCTCGTACACCTCGACGTGTCCGTCCGTGGCCAGGTGGTCGACGTCGGCCAGCCGCGCCAGCCGGGCGTCCACCTCGGCGTTTCCGGTGGGGGCGCGCGGAACGTCCAGGGGGGCGGGCGCGGCGGGATCGTACTCCGGCGCCCGTTCCTCGTCCGCAACCCCGTCCGTCTCCGGGGCCACCCGCTCCGGCACTGCGTCGCTCATGCCCCGACGCTACCGCGTACCGCTGGGGTACGGTCGGTGCGATGGCGACGACTGAGGAGTGCCGCGCCGCACTCGAGAAGCTCTCGGACAGCATGGGTGACGCCGAAGGCAACGTGCGGTCGGCCGCCGAGCTGGACCGCTCGGTGAGCTGTCACGTCACCGACCTGGACGTCACCTTCGCCGGACGCATGGCGGACGGCCGCATCGACGTGCGCGAGACCCTCGCGGGCCCGCCGCGCGAGAAGGCCGCGATCAGGCTGGCGATGACCGGGGACGACCTGGTCGCCCTGGTCGAGGGCGAGCTGAACTTCGCCAGGGCCTGGGGCTCGGGCCGGGTGAGGCTGGAGGCGGGCCTGCGCGACCTGCTGCGCCTCAGGAAGCTTCTGTAGCCCCGGCCTTCTCCAGCCTGCCGCCCGCCCCGCCCCGCGCCTTGCGCGCGGCCGGCACCACCAATGGCGTACCCGTCTCCGGGTCGTCGATGACCTGGCAGCGCAGTCCGAAGACCCGCTCGACCAGGCCGGCCGTGACGATGTCCCTCGGCGCGCCCTCGGCGATGACCTCCCCGCCCCGCAGGGCGATGAGGTGGGTGGCGTAGCGGGCGGCGTGGTTGAGGTCGTGCAGGACGGCCACGAGCGTGCGGCCCTGCTCCTCGTGGAGCTGCGCGCACAGGTCGAGGACGTCGATCTGGTGCTGGATGTCCAGGTACGTCGTCGGCTCGTCGAGCAGGAGCAGCGGGGTCTGCTGGGCGAGCGCCATGGCGATCCACACGCGCTGGCGCTGTCCGCCGGAGAGTTCGTCGACGTAGCGGTCGGCCAGTTCGGCGATGCCGGTCTGGGCCATCGACTCCTGGACGACGCGCTCGTCCTCGGTGGACCACTGGCGCAGGATGCCCTGGTGCGGGTAGCGGCCCCGGCCGACGAGGTCGCCGACGGTGATGCCGTCGGGTGCGATGGACGACTGGGGCAGCAGGCCGAGGGTCCGGGCGACCTGCTTGGCGGGCATCGACTGGATGACGCTCCCGTCCAGCAGCACCCGGCCCTCGCTGGGCTTCAGCATCCGCGACAGGGCCCGAAGCAGGGTGGACTTGCCGCACGCGTTCGGGCCGACGATCACGGTGAAGGAGTTGTCGGGTATCGAGACCGACAGCTTCTCGGCGATGACACGCTGGTCGTAGGCGAGGGTGACGTTCTCGGCCGACAGGCGGTTCACGTTGCTCCTTTGGTTGTTCGGTCCGCTGCGGTTCCGGTCGTTCCGTCCGCTGCGGTTCCGGTCGTCCGTCCGATGCGGTTTCCGGCACCGGCGCTCATATCCGGCCCGCCTTGCGTTCGGTGACCAGCAGCCACAGCAGGTAGACACCGCCGACGACGCCGGTGACCACGCCGACGGGCAGCTGGTCGGCGCCGAAGGCCCGCTGCGAGATCCAGTCGGCGCCGACCAGGAGGGCGGCCCCCATGCACAGGGACGGCAGGAGGTTGGGGCCCGGCGAACGGGTCAGGCGCCGGGCGAGCTGCGGGGCGGTGAGCGCGACGAAGCCGACCGGCCCCGCGGCGGCGGTGGCGGCGGCGGTGAGCAGTACGGCGGCCACCATCAGCAGCGCCCGCACGCGCTCGACGCGCACACCGAGGGCGTACGAGACGTCGTCACCCATCTCCATCATCCGCAGCGCCCGTCCGTTGGCGAGGACGAGCGGCACGAGTACGGCGCACAGCCCGAGCAGCGGCCATACCTGGTCCCAGTCCCGGCCGTTGAGGGAACCGGTCATCCAGACGACGGCGCGGGACGCGTCGACGATGTCGGCCCGGGTGAGCAGATAACCGTTGACGGCCGTGACGATCGCGGACACGCCGATACCGACCAGGACCAGCCGGTAGCCGTGCACGCCCCGCTTCCAGGCGAGCAGATAGATGGCGAGACCGGTCACCAGGCCGCCCACGAGCGCGCCGACGGTGACCTGCGCCGAGGACCCGGAGAACAGGACGATCATCGTGAGGGCACCGGCCGTCGCGCCCTGCCCGAGGCCGAGCACGTCCGGGCTGCCGAGCGGGTTGCGCGAGATGGCCTGGAACAGCGCGCCGCCCAGACCGAGCGCGGCGCCGACCAGCAGACCGACCAGGACCCGGGGCAGCCGCAGTTCGTTGACGATGAACTCCTGGCCGGCGTCGCCCCCGCCCACCAGGGTCCTGAGGACGTCGGCCGCCGGTATCTCGAAGTCCCCCGTGCCGATCAGCACCACGCTCGCGGCGAGCGCGACGACCAGCAGGAGGACGACGACGACGGTCGCCCGCACGTCCAGGCGGAACGACAGCCCGCCCGGGCTCCGCACCGCACGGTTGGTCTTCACGCTCTTCACAGCTGGGCCGTCCTCCGCCGTCGTACGAGATGGATGAAGACCGGCCCGCCCAGGACGGCGGTGACGATCCCGACCTGGAGCTCCGAGGGCCGGGCGACGATCCGGCCGAGCACGTCCGCGCCCAGCAGCAGCACGGGCGACAGGATCGCGGCGTACGGCAGGATCCACCGCATGTCGGGCCCGGTGAAGGAGCGGACGATGTGCGGCACCATCAGTCCGACGAACACGATGGGCCCGCAGGCGGCGGTCGCGGCCCCGCACAGCACGGTCGCGGCGAGCATGGACAGCGCCCGGGTGCGGTTCAGGTTGGCGCCGAGCGCCCTGGCGGTGTCGTCGCCCATCTCCATGGCGTTGAGCGGCCGGGAGAGCGCGAGGGCGAGGACCGTGCCCACCACGAAGAACGGCAGCACTTCCCTGATGGTGCCGTCGGTCGCCGAGGAGAGCGAACCGACCGTCCAGAAGCGCATCCTGCCGAGCGCCGCGTCGTCCAGGATCATCACGGCCTGGAGGTAGCCGAAGAGCGCGGCGCTAATCGCGGTTCCGGCCAGCACCAGGCGCACCGGCGTGGCCCCCCGGCTGCCGCCCAGGAACCAGACCAGCGCGCCCACCCCCGCCGCACCGGCGAAGGCGAACCAGACGTATCCGGTCAGCGACGTGACGCCGAAGAAGGAGATGGCCGTGACGACCGCCGCGGAGGCGCCCGCGTTGATGCCGAGCAGCCCCGGATCGGCCAGCGGATTGCGGGTGAGCGCCTGGAGTACGGCTCCGGCGAGGCCAAGGGCGGCTCCGGCGAGCAGACCGAGCACGGTCCGCGTCAGCCGCTCGCCCACCACGACGTCGCCGTAGGTGCCGGAGTCGTGGAAGAGGCCGTGCCAGACCTGCGCCAGCGACAGGTCCTTCGCGCCGATCACGATGCTCGTCACCGCGATGCACACCAGGAGGCCCGCGGAGACGGGCAGCCCGACGACACGGAGGGCACGGCGCTTCGGGGGTGGCGCGGGGGCGGTCTCCGCGCGCTGTTCGGGGGGACTGTCGACCAACACGCAGTTAGGTTAGCCTACCCTGCCAATCAATCACGATCCCGAGGACATCGCCTGCTCCGGCTCACGGCGGACTCCCCGCCGCGACCGCGACGTGCACCGCAGCCGTGGCCGTATCCCCTGACCATGACCTCACCGCACCTGCGGCTACGGCTGGAGGCGGCCCGTCTCCCCGGACGACGGATCACCACCCCAGTCGCGCCAACGCCTTCCCCGGGTCCAGCGCGCACCCCGTCGTTCCGCCCGCCGTCCAGGCCGCGGCGCACAGGGCGCGCAGTCCGTCCAGCGCCGCTCCGTCGCCCTCCAGCTCCAGCCGCTCCTCGCCGGCCGTCGCCGTCCAGCCGCCGCAGCGGAAGCCGGCGTCCCCGTCTCTCGTGACCTCCGGCTGCCCGGTCAGCAGGCCGCGCAGATCGGCGTCGACGTAGGTCGGCCGGTGCTGCGGCGGTGCCGCCAGCACCTGCGCACCGTCCGTGACGCCGGTCAGGACGAGCAGCGAGTCGACCTCCCCGTTGAACGCGCCCTCGATGTCCGTGTCCAGCCGGTCCCCCACCACCAGCGGCCACCGGGCACCGGTCCGCAGGATCGTCTCCCGGTGCATGGGAGGCAACGGCTTCCCCGCGACCTGCGGTTCGGCCCCCGTGGCTATCCGGACGACCTCCACCGCCGCCCCGTTGCCCGGCGCGATCCCCCGGGCGCCCGGGATCGTCAGGTCGGTGTTCGACGCGTACCAGGGCACGCCCCGTGCGATGGCGTAGCAGGCCTCCGCGAACCGCCCCCACGGCAGCTCGGGCCCGCCGAAGCCCTGCACGACGGCGGCCGGATCGTCCTCCGCCGACTCCACCGGCTCCAGGCCCCGCTCCCGCAGCGCCACCCGCAGCCCCTCGCCGCCGATCACCAGCACCCGTGCACCCGACGGCACCTGTTCGGCGATCAGCCGGGCCACCGCCTGTGCCGAGGTGATGACGTCGTCGGCGCCCGTCGGTATGCCCAGCTCGGTCAGGTGCCGGGCGACCGCGTCGGGGGTCCGGAGCGCGTTGTTCGTGACGTACGCCAGGTGCATGCCGCCCGCCCCCGCGGTGGCGAGCGACTCGACGGCGTGCGCGATCGCGTTCCCCCCGGCGTACACCACTCCGTCCAGGTCGAGCAGCGCCGTGTCGTACGCCTCGCTCAGGCCCCGCCCACTGCCCTCGGGCCTCGTCCTGACGCTCCGGCTCATGTACATCGCTCCTCGTTCGACGCCTTTCCCCCGATCATCCCCCATGCCACCGACACACGTACGATGCCGGGATGAACACAGGAGGTCACCCGGAAGCAACGGCGCACCGGGGCCTGGAACTCACCCCGTTCCGAGGCCTCCGCTACGACCCGGACCGGGTCGGCAGCCTGGCCGCCGTGACGTCACCGCCGTACGACGTCGTGGTCCGTCCCGACGGCCTGCTCCACCTCGAGTCCGCCGATCCGCACAACATCGTCCGTCTGATCCTGCCTCAGGCCGTCACGCCCGAGGCGCGCAACGACCAGGCGGCCCGCACACTGCGGCGCTGGGTGTCCGAGGGCGTCCTCGCCGCCGACCCGGAACCTGGCCTGTACGTCTACGAACAGCGCGACGGCGACGGCATGCTGCAACGCGGCCTCATCGGTGCCCTGCGCGTGTCGGACCCCTCCGAGCAGGTCGTCCTGCCGCACGAGGACGTCATGCCGCACGTCGTCGCCGACCGCGCGGCCCTCATGCGCGCCACCTGCGCGAACCTCGAGCCCCTGCTCCTGACCTATCGCGGCGACGGTGCCACCGCGGCCACGACCACGGTCGTGGAGCGCACCGCGGGACAGCCGCCGCTGCTCTCGACGACCACGGAGGACGGCTACTGCCACCGCCTGTGGTCGGTCACCGACCCCGGCGACCTGGCCCGCGTCCGCGCCGAGCTGGCCGGGCAGCAGGCCCTCATCGCCGACGGCCACCACCGCTGGGCGACCTACCGCAGGCTCCGCGCGGAGCACCCCTCCCCCAGCCCGTGGGACCACGGTCTCGTCCTCCTGGTCGACACCGCCCGCTATCCGCTCCGGGTCCGCGCCATCCACCGCCTGCTGCACGGCCTTCCGGTCGGCGACGCGGTGGCCGCCTTGAGCGACCGCTTCCGCGTCCGCCGCCTGGACACTCCCCTGGCGCCGTCCATGGCCGCCCTGGCGGAGGCGGCCGAAGCGGGCAACGCCTTCCTGCTCGCCGGTGACGGCGCCTTCCACCTGGTCGACCGGCCGGATCCCGGGCTGCTGGCCGACACGGTCCCCGCCGACCGTCCCGAGGCGTGGCGCACCCTGGACGCCACCGTCCTGCACACCACGCTCCTCGCGCGCGTCTGGCGCGTTCCCGACGACTCCGCGGCGCACATCTCCTACATCCACGACACGGCGGCCACGGTCGAGAAGGCGGAGCGCGACGGCGGTACGGCGGTACTGATGCACCCGGTCCGCGAGGAGGTCGTCCGCGACCTGGCCCGACAGGGCGTCACCATGCCCCGCAAGTCGACGTCCTTCGGCCCGAAGCCGGCCTCGGGCCTGGTCCTGCGCGCGCTGGACCTGTGACCCGGCGCGGCGAAGGGGCGGAACCGTGCGCCGCGTGCGCCGGTCCCGCCCCTTCGCCGTCACCTCGTGGAGTCAGTCCTTCTCGCCGTCCTCGGCGGAGGAGTCCTCCACGCGGTTCACGCCCTCGTCCTCGCCGTCGCCCTCGTCGAGGGCGTCCATGAACTCGACACCTTCCAGCTCGGCGAGCCGGTCGGAAGCGTCCGTACTGCCGTCCCGGTCGGACTCCACGGCCTTCGCGAACCACTCCCGCGCCTCCTGTTCCCGGCCGGCGGCCAGCAGCGCGTCGGCGTAGGCGTACCGCAGTCGCGCGGTCCAGGGCTGTACGGAGTTGGAGGCCAGTTCGGGGCTCTGCAGCGTCACGATGGCCGCGTCCAGCTGCCCCATGTCCCGCCGGGCGCCGGCCGCGACGAGCCGCATCTCGACCTGACCGGCCTTGTCCAGCTTGTGCACCTCGGGAGCGCCGGCCATGTCCAGCGCCTTCTCCGGCCGGCCGAGCCCCCGCTCGCAGTCGGCCATGACCGGCCACAGCTCGACGGACCCGGTCATCCGGCGCGCGGCCCGGAACTCGGCCAGGGCCTCGCTGTACTTCTGGTTGGCGTAGGCGGCGAACCCACCCGCCTCCCGTACGGCGGCGACACGGGACGCCAGACGCAGGGCGACCTTGGAGTAGGCGTACGCCGCTTCCGGGTCCTCGTCGAGGAGACGGGCGACCATCACCAGGTTCCTGGCGACATCCTCGGCGAGCGTCTTGGGGAGGCTCTGCAGCTCCTGCCGTACATCCTTGTCGATCTCGTCGCCCGTGACCTCCTCGGGGATCGGCAGGCGCTTGATCGGCTCCCGGTCACGGTCCCGCTCCTCACGGAAGCGGCCACCGCCGCCCTGCCGGTCGTCCCGCCCGCGGAAACCACCGGGCCGCCCGCCACGGTCGTCGCGACGGGGTCCGTGTCCCCCACGGTCGTCACGGCCACGGAACCCACCGCGGTCACCACGGTCGTCACGGCCACGGAACCCACCGCGGTCACCACGGTCGTCACGGCCACGGAACCCACCCCGGTCACCACGGTCCCGGTCACCACGGTCCCGGTCGTCACGCCGGTCGTCCCGCCGGAAGCCACCGCGATCGCCCCGGTTGTCGTCCCGACGGAAACCACCACGGTCACCACCACGGTCCCGATCGTCACGCCGGAAACCACCGCGATCACCGCGGTCGTCACCACGACGCTCACCACGGTCGTCGCGACGGAAGGACGGGCGGTCCCCACCCCGGTCACCCCGGTCGTCACGACGGAAGGACGGGCGGTCTCCACCCCGGTCACCCCGGTCGTCACGACGGAACGAGGGACGGTCCCCACCCCGGTCGTCACGACGGTCGTCACGGCGGAACCCGCGGTCACCACCGCGGTCACGGTCATCACGACGCGGCCCACGGTCACGGTCGTCACGCCGGTCGAACCCACCACGGTTGTCGTCGCGCCGGTCGTCCCGTCGGAAGCCACCGCGATCGCCCCGGTTGTCGTCCCGACGGAAACCACCACGGTCACCACCACGGTCCCGATCGTCACGCCGGAAACCACCGCGATCACCGCGGTCGTCACCACGACGCTCACCACGGTCGTCGCGACGGAAGGACGGGCGGTCCCCACCCCGGTCACCCCGGTCGTCACGACGGAAGGACGGGCGGTC